>CABMIA010000189.1 GCA_902386085.1 uncultured archaeon | reverse complement strand
GTAACAGCGTAGCCCATATTTTCCAGGCTTCTCCATATATCTTCAGCAACTATTCTCTCATCTTCAACAATCAATATCCTTGTTCCCGGCATCAATTGTCTCCTTTGAATTTAATCCTGAATTCGGTTCCTTTGCTTCGATCCAAACTGATCTCGCCTTCAAGCTGATCCTCCACAAGGATTGTTACCAGGCGCAAGCCCAGGGATTCGGTCTTCCTGAAATCCAGACCTTCGGGAATGCCTATGCCGTTGTCACTGACTCTGAGTTCGAACATCTTTTCGTCTGCCCTTTTAAACGTCACTGTTATCTTGCCTTCTCTTCTATCCGGGAATGCATGTTTTAATGAATTATTAACCAGTTCGTTGATTATCAGTCCGCATGGTGTCGCCAGGTCGATCCCGAGAGAAATGTCCTCCACATCCGTACTGACATCAACCCTGCTTTCAGCGGCGCCATGAGACTGGGACAGGTTGTTTATCAGGTCCCTTATGTAATCCTTTAAGTCAATTTTTGTCATATCCCGGGAACGATAGAGTTTCTCGTGAATAAGGGCCATCGATACTATGCGGTTCTGGCATTCCATGAGCATTTCACGGTATTTCTCTTCTCCGGCATACCTGGATTGAAGCCTGAGCAAGCTGGAAATGAGCTGCATATTGTTCTTGACCCTGTGGTGTATTTCCCGAAGAAGCACTTCTTTTTCCCGCAGTGAGCTCCTGATCTGTTCTTCTGCCCGCTTGCGCTCGGTTATTTCCTGGAAGACCCCGTACACAGCCTGTTTGCCCCTGAATATAAAAGGAATTGCGGTTATTTCAACATCAACAGGGGTGCCATCAAGCCTGACAAATTTCTCCTCGATCAGCGGGGCTATCTCCCCTTGCTCCAGTTTGCGGACCCGTTCTTTCACGATCTCATGATACTCCGGGTGTATGATCTGGAGCAATGGTCTCCCAAAAAGCGCTTCAAGGCTTGCCGCGCCCAGGATTTTCATTGCCTCCAGATTCGCGTACTCAATTTTACCGTCTGAATGAATTGCGATCCCGAAAGGGGAAAAATCAACAAGGCGGCGGTAGCGGTCTTCACTTTCGCGCAGCGCCTCAATCGCCCGTTTACGCTCCGTGATATCCTTCAGGGTCACCATACTTGCCACCTTTCCTTGATACGTGATAAGCCCGACAGTCATATTGAGGAATGCTTTTGTTCCGTCTTTGCGCTGGATACTGAATTCATACTCCTTTGGAACACTTTCCCCTGCCTGTCTTCGCTGATAATTATTTGCAACCACTTCCATATTCTCCGGAGTGACATGTTCCCTGAAGTCCATCCCGATAAGCTCTTTCACCCCGTACCCGCTGATCCTTGCAGTCGCATCGTTGGCAAATTGTACTTTTTCATCCTGGATAATAACCACGCCGTCCTGCATGTTATCTATCAATGTTCTGTATTTCTGCTCGGATTCTTTCAGGGCATCTTCAGCCTGTTTGCGCTCGGTGATGTCCGTATGTACTGAAATCCAGACTTTTCCATGTTCAGGATGTTCAAACGTTGAAACGTTTGCATGGCACCAGAATTTGATGCCGTCTTTCCTGATATTATACACTTCTCCTTTCCATTCACCGTTTTCATTAAGGACTTTTGCGATTTCGGCAGCCACCTCTTTCGGGTTCTTCTCAGTGGGTGCATTGACAACAGATATATCGCTGCCCACCAGTTCTTCTGGTTGGTAGCCGAACATCCGGCCAAATCTGGGATTGGTATAGAAAATGGCCCCATCGCTTACCCGGGTGAGCATAACCCCCTCTGCCATGGTATCGATAATCCGGCTTTGAAGCCGCATCCTGTCCTCAGCCTGCTTGCGTTTGGTGATATCCCAGAAGATGCCAAGCAGACCGGTGATATTGCCTTCCTCATCCCTGATAGGCGTTTTGACGGTCTGGACAATCGCTTCGTGTCCATCCTGGATATATTTTTCTTCTAAGGTCTCCGTTTCTCCCGATGCTATAATTCTTTTATCGTCTTCTATATATTTTTCAGCTTATTCTCTGGGAGAAAAATCAAAATCAGTTTTACCTGCGATATCATCAGGATTGATGTGCAAATCGCGGGCAAAGCTATTATTGCAGGATATATAGACGGAATTTATATCTTTAGAAAATATTTTTTGTGGTAGATTGTCAAGTAATACCCTGTATTTATTCTCGCTTGCTTCTAGTCTCTCCAGAGATTTCCTGCGTTCGGTAATATCCTCCCCTGAACTTAGTGTCCCCACAATTTTTCCATCTTTGTCTGTCAAAACAGTATTATGCCAGGCGATAATTTTTTCCTTGCCGCTTCTGGTCAAAACAGGATTCTCGAAATATTCGACGTTCTCAATGTTTCCACTAATTAACATCTCAAAACCTTTTTTTAGTTCATCCCTGATTCTTTCCGGAAGGAATGTATCGCCCCATTTTCTGCCTGTGATCTCCTTTTCTTCATATCCCAGGATTTCACACCCCTTTTTATTTATGAGCGCCACTGTTTGATCATGATTAAGGACCAGGAACATAATTCCGGCTACATCAAGATACTTTTGCGCTTTATCACGTTCTTCCCGAAGTTTCTCTTCGGCCAGCCTGCGCTCGGTGAGATCCCTGAATATCCCCGAGAATCCAATAATATTCTTATTCCCATCCAGTATCGGAGAAACGGTCAAACTCAAATCTATTTTATTACCATTCTTATGGAGGCGCGCAACATCTATCCCGGAAACCACCTTCCCGTATCTGACATCACGTATTGCCAGAGCGCGCTCGGCCTGGGCATTTGCAGGAACTATAAGTTGCGGAATATTTTTTCCGATTACCTCCCGCGCTTCCCAGCCAAATATTCTCTCTGCGCTTTTATTCCATGAAGTAATATTCTCTTCAAGATCAATCGTTATTATCGCATCATTGGCATTGTCGAACAGGTTCCGGTATCTCTCTTCAGATGCAATTCTAAGTTTTTCCTCAGCAAGAGCGAGCTTTTCATAAGGCAGCTCTATCGAAGACATATAAAGAGAATGATACATGAAGAAGAAACCGACAATTATGAGCAAATGGGCTGGAAGTTCAAACGAGAAATAGACAAGATTACTAAATCCTATAATAATAAAACCATATATTAAATAGATTATATTTTTATCATCTATTTGTTTTAATCTTTTAGAATATAAATAACTCGAATATAAAATTATTACTGTATATATCGATAGCAAGAATATCGCTGTGGATGAGACGGTTTCAATGTCAAATCCGTTAAGCGAGTAGTCATAATGTATTGACACAAAAGCCAGGGTTATAGCTAATGAAATAATTAGAAATGAGGGAAGGATACGCCTGTTAATATATTTAGGATATGTATCATTATAGATATATGCGCTTGCTATAAATGCTGTAAATAATATCAACCTGGATTCTATCAAGAAAATTGCAGATTTATTGGGAGAATTTGGCGTGATAAATGCAGGCATGAACGGGTAAGAAAAAACATGCAACATAAGGAAAAATCCGCTAACAAGGAATGCCCAGCCCAGGAAGAGAGAATGATTATCCCTGTTTTTCCCATGTGCATGCCACGTAATCGTGAAAATAGCAAAAGAAACGAAAACAGATAAAAGCTCTGTTAAGATTTCAATATAATTTACCAGATTTTGTTCGACATTTACTGATGAGAGGTCTATTGCTTCTTCAAGAAAGTACCCTGCAAAAAATAAAACAATTATGATTGTCAGCAAATTTAAGGCATGTCTTATTTCAGTTCGTTCCATTTTTATATCTCAATAGTTTTAATAGTAATTATTATGATGATATATAAGTTTCCATAACAAGGCTTTCTGAAACAAAGCATGCAAAAAACTATTCTGAATCTGTGAGGTCGTATAAGATAGAACCATTAAAATAAACTGAAAAAATCATTCCTGAAAACGTTAACCACATCAATATTTTCATTTCTTTTCATATCTCTGCAATCCTGTTTATTGCATCCAGTAATCCTGAAAGGGACTGAGCATCTGTAAAAATGAACATTTTTCCCGCTAATTTTTCATTTTTTATATCAAATTCTGTTTCGAGAAACAGTACGTTATCGACATCCAGGCTCATTATCCCTATCACCTGGTTGATTATCGCTTCAGCCATGTCATACAACTGGAAAGGACACGAAAGGCTGATCGATATTCCAAGGAAATTCGAAAGCGCAGTTATATATGCGCCTCCCATGATGTTACCCAGCTCATTCAAAACTGATTGTTCCATTTCGCTGAATGTATCCTGGGATTCCGAAGCGCCGAGTACAAGGTTAGTCAGGAACTTTGCACTGTCTTTCGAAAGCAAATACAGGATAAAACCTTTATAATCTCCTTTCAATTCAAGTATTATTCCCACCTGGGGCTCCTGGAATTTTACCAGATCAGGCACTTTGACCAGTGGTATGAATTTCAGATCAGGCATTGAGATCTTGATTGTCCTATTGACCATCATGGAAAGGGATGTAGTAGCCTGCCCAATCCCGATATTTCCTACTTCCTTTAACGCATCTGCCTGGAATTCCGTAAGTGTTTTTAATTCGTTCATAATTTCCTGCCTTTCTGGTATATTCTTTCTCTCGGATCGACAGGTTTGAATAGCCCATCAGCGGGCCCGACCAGCGATTCGGTTTTGCCCATAACGAAAAATCCGTTATCGTTCAGGGCATTGTAGAAATTCAAATAAAGCTTTTCCTGCAGTTTTTGATCGAAATATATTGTGACATTCCTGCAAAATATTATATCGAATCCTCTTAACGGAGGGTCAGAGATCATATCATGGCGCTTGAAATTGACCCTGCCGCGGATTTCATCCTTTACCTGATAGCAGGCATCTTTATAAATGAAGAACCTGTCAAGCCTTTCTTTACTCATTTTTTCAAGAATTTTTGGCTGGTATATGCCTGATTTTGCCTTTTCGAGCGATTCATCGTCAATATCTGTCCCGAGAAGCTGTATATTATACTTCCTTGCCGATGCGCCCAGGAATTCAAGCAACATGATAGCGATGGAACAAAGTTCTTCCCCATTTGAGCATCCTGCGCTCCAGGCTTTTATTATTTTTGTTCCTTCCCTGGCTTTTACCAATAGAGGGAGCGCCTCCCTGCGAAAAGCTTCATATGTTTCGGGGTTCCTGAAGAATTCCGTGACATTTATCGTTAGAGTCTCCTTCAATCGCGGCGGTTCATTCTCATCCTTCATAAGAATCCCGGCGTATTCCTTATAGGATCTGGACTGGGTTGCCCGCAGCCTGACCGCAAGCCTGCGTTTCAAATGCGGCTGTTTATAGTCATCGCAATTGAAACCCATTCTTTTCTTTATCAGGGATTTCAGGTATGCAAATTCATGCTCGTCTTCCTGTATAGTTACCGGTTCGGCAAATTTCATCATAATAACGTCCCCACATCGAGTATCAATGCAACATTCCCGTCGCCCAGGATAGTTGCGCCTGCAAATCCCTTTACTCCCTTGAGAATACGGTTATCAAGGTTCTTGATAATGACTTCCTGCTGGCCTATCAGTTCATCAACAACAAGACCTATATTGCTGCCCCCGCGTTCGACCACCACTACGATAAGTTCCTCAGATCCATTGCAGTCGACCCCAAATAATCTGTTCAGCCTGACAAGGGGTAGGACTTCACCTCTTACCAGCACCACTTCTTCACCCTGTAATGTTTTTATCTGGCTCTTTTTCAGGGAAAGATCACTTACAACATTAGTTACAGGTATTGCATAGATGCCTTTTCCAACCTTGACCATCTGGGAATGGATGATCGCAACTGTCAGCGGCAATTTGAGCGTGATCGATGTACCCAGGCCATATTTGGATTCAAGCCTGACCGACCCTCCCATCCCTTCAATTTTTGTCTTTACCACATCCATCCCCACACCGCGTCCCGATACTTCAGTTATCTTCTCGGAAGTGCTGAAGCCAGGCAAGAATGAAAGATTGAGTACATCATTATCTGAAAGCTTGGATGCATCTTCTTTTGTCATCATCCCCTTTTTAACAGCAGTCTCCCTGAACTTTTCAGGATTCATCCCTTTGCCATCGTCCTGTGCTTCTATGGCAACGTAATTTTTTTCACGCTTGGCAATTAATTTAATAGTACCTTTTTTATTTTTGCCATGCTGTTCCCTGGTTTCCGGTGATTCAATGCCATGGTCAACACAGTTCCTGAGTATGTGAACAAGAGGGTCCCCAACTTCATCGAGGACGGTGCGATCAAGTTCGATGTCACTGCCTTCTACAATAAATTCAATCTCTTTCCCCTGTTTTTTTGCAAGATCCCTTACCATCCGCGGGAACCGGTTGAATATCTGTTCCAGCGGGACCATCCTGGAAGCCATGACCTCTTCCTGCAGCTCGTTTGTCAGGCGGTCAAGGCTTGCAAGCGCCTCTTCAAGAACATTGAACCGGTTTTCAGATGCAAGCTGCATCAATCTTATTTTATTAATTATAAGCTCTCCAACAAGATTCATCAATGAATCGAGTCGCTCTATACTTACCCGTACGCTCTGGACGCTTTTTACGGTCTTTTTAGAATTATCCTGATCCGCAGTTCCTTTGGTTGAATCCGTCCTTGTTTCAACCTGCAGGTCGGCCAGCCTTACCTCGACCTTTGAGATCTCCGAAACTCTTTTTACTGCCTCCTCAAGCTTGTTAGGTTCTTCTTTTGTGGACACCGTCACTCTCAACTCACGATCGAATTTTTCATCTTCAATATCCTTGGCAGGAGGGATAGTCCTGAGAATTTCACCGAGCTCTGAAAGATTCCTCAGGACTACTGCAAAGCGGGCGGATTTAAGTATGCATGACTCATGAAGCGTAACGATTACTTCGAAAATTCCACAGCCGTTTTCGGCCATTTTGGCGACATTCTCTTCCGTCTTCCCGGGGGTATCCTCCCGTTTTGCTTCAGTCTGCGTGGTACAGGCAGGTGATTCCGCTTGCCCTTCCCTATCAGTTATCTTTAAGATTTTCTGGATCAATGGCGAAATATTGCATTGTGAAGAATTTTCCGGATCTTCCGCCATTTTTTCAAGGATGTCCAGTCCTTCAAAAAGGGTATCTATCGCCTCTGAATCAAGTACAGTCTCTTTCTTACGCACTTTGTCCATCAGGTTTTCCATCTTGTGGGTAAGCTCTGCGATATTGGAATACCCCATGGTTGCAGACATGCCTTTCAAAGTATGCGCTGCCCTGAACATCACGTTGATCGTTTCAATATTTTGAGGGTCTTTCTCCAGGGCCAGCAGTGCCTCGTTCATTGACTGGAGATGTTCAGCCGATTCAACGGCGTACATTTTTTTGTATTCTGACATGTCATCCATAATTATCCTCTATACGTTTTCCACTATACCCTCTGCTATTTTCGTTATTGGCAGGATATGATCTGCCAGTTTGTGTTCAATAACCGCCCTGGGCATGCCATAGACCACACAGGTTGATTCATCTTCGGCGATCACTTTACCGCCTGCTTTTTTAAGTTTCTCGATACCGGTTGAGCCGTCCGAGCCCATCCCTGTAAGTATGACGCCAAGTGAATTCTTCCCGTAGATAGGTGCTATCGAATTGAGAAGAACATCCACTGAAGGCCGCACACCCTGTACCCTCTCGCCTTTGTTCAATACGACAACTTCGACTGTTTTTCCCGCCTTCTGCCTCTGTTTTACTTCCATGTGGAAATCACCCGGGGCGATGAGAATGATACCCGGTTCCACTAT
>CABMIA010000188.1 GCA_902386085.1 uncultured archaeon | reverse complement strand
TTATAATGAAGTGGCGAGTGAAGATGGATCTCGGTATCGATTTTATTGGAAAAGGCGGTCTTTGTGGCTTTTGAAAGGGCCTCCTCCAAGTCATTATCTCCGAACATGATCTGCGGGTTTATGCCGATGCTGGGTTCATCGATTGAGATTGTAGATATTTTAAACTGTTTTGCATTATCTATCGAATTATTTATGAACCTGTCAATGCTGGTTGCAAAGGCATTGAGCACATCCGTGTACGCTGTGCCCCCGAACTGTTTCAGGTATAGTTCCAGGGGTCCTGTGACGCATACGCGTACATTTAATTTTTTTCCGGTTTTCTTATAATATTCTGCTCCCACATCCTCAATGGCATCAAGCTCTTGTATCCTGGCTTTTTCTTTCCGCACAACAAGGGGCTCATCCGTAGCTGTTTCATCGTTGATAATCTCCAGGAACTGCCGGGTCATATCCTGGAACTGTGGATAAGTGGGCACATCCACGCCCGCATCGATCTTCTGGCGCATGGCGTCCCTGATAATGTTAAAGGTTTTTGGATCGCCCTTTTTTACAGCATCTGCTATCAGGCTTTTGTCCATATCTTTTGGCAGGGGATAGCTTCCGATGTCGTCAAATAATATCATAAGGTTTTGATTGTCTTTGGCGGGCTTATAGTTATTGAGATTTTATGACGATAACTTATGCGTTCCTGGAAGTCTTCAAACATTACTTATTACAAGGATTTTACTCTTTCCTGCCGCCTCAAAGATTATATTTTCATGCGTCCTTAACGGAAGCAAGTCGTAATTTACCCTGCGACGCGGTATTATTGTGAATCTAAAAAAGTTGCCGTCAGGCATAATATTATCTCTCCTCCTTGGGGGTATATTGATCTGGTTATCCCCTGAAGACAAGGAGTTAGGCCCGGTGCTGAAGTTAGTATACCTTCACGGGGCTTTGATAAATACTGGTCTTTTTTTATTCTCATCTTTGGGTTTGTTGAGTGTGATGTCATTTTTCAGGAAAAATCCAGACTTTTCCCTGCTCTTTGCAATAGAAAAAACAGCTATTGTATTCTGGGTCGCGGCTACAGTAGCAGGTAATATAACATCTCAGCTTGCATGGGGCGGAATCTTCTGGGGTGAGCCGCGGCTTCAAGCTACTATTCTTATTTCTCTAATATCCATAAGTATTTATTTAATATCCTCTGCCTCGGAGAATCCTAAATTTATATCTTTTCTTGGAACAGGGCTGGCTTTGTCTGTATGGGTGTTGATGATAAGGGCGGGAAGAATTATGCACCCGGATAACCCGTTCAGTGTTTCTGAATCTTCTATCAGGTTCTTTTTCATTGTTATCACATTGGTCTTTTTAGTAGCATCAATTCTGACCGTCCGCTGGATAACAAAAAAACAATGTAAATTTTAGTGAATACTGGAGAGATTTTGAAGAGCATACGTGCCTGTGCTACATTTTGATTATTTTAGGCAATAGCCCTATCCATAATTTTGCCTTTTATTTTACTGTTATTATCATGCTATCTGAAGTGTTAAATCCACTACCCCCGGTACGAACAGCTACGACAATTTTATACTTCCCTTCCTTTTGCGGTCCGACTTTCAAGTCTGTATAAGCGTATACTTCAGAAGGATTCCATACTACTGGCATTCCCTCCACACCGAAATATCCCCCGGGCCACCTGCATTGAGGCCCTCTAACTTCGTTCCCATAAACCAGTGTCTCGTTACTGTCATTGATTTTGTATACATTCCAGTATGGAACTCCGCATAGGAGCGTTATTCCGCTATTTCTGGAAGAGACGGTTACTTTTTCGCCGAGGCTATATTCTTTTTTATCTGTATGAACGCTGATAACTCCCATACTCAGGCTTCCTAATATGGTTGCAACAACATAAATAAAAAATAAGATTATTATTATAATGTACTTTTTCTTCCAGACAGACTCCCTCAAACCAGCAGTTGCCCCGAAAATTGCGCCAAAAACCGCGCAGGCAAAAATTATACAGGCAGCCATAGCATCGCCAACGATTGCAAACACAAAAATTACGCCGCCGAAGGCTCCACTTATTACGCCGCATACAATTGAACTTACAATGATGCCGCCTATTGCACCGCCAACTGCACCACCCACAATCGCGCCAGCAATCAAATAAGATCCTTCATTTCCACTTATACCAAGAATCGCACCACCCAACATTACTGTGCTTGCGATTACGCCGCCGATTATCGTCCTGAGAATCGTATCCTTCCTCGTGCCCGCAATCGCAGAAAATATTCCACCGCCAATCGCGCCAAAAATGGTACCAATAATCGCACGCCAACTCTCTACAGTCGCACTGACTAAAACCATGCCGGCAACAGATCCGGCAATAATTGCACCAATAATCGCTTTCGCATTCGGATACCCGGCAACTTTAATGATTATTCTGCCGACAATTGCACCTGCAACAATCGTGATAGCTATTACAATAGCAATTATGGCATATGGTGAGAGCCTCAGTGCCTCCATCCCTCTAAACATCAAGGTACCCAGTATTTCCCCTCCTCCAAGCATCACTGACACCAGTAAACCTACTATTCCTCCTGTCAATGCCCCAATCCAGGTGTATCCTGTTTCTTTATTCATGATTTTCCTTTATTTCTTTCCTCTTATCTGTTTATTTCCGTTACTATATAAAAGCACTAAAAATGGTCACCGACTGGTGACCGAAAAGCATAGGTTCATAAAGAACCTGACAAACTCAAGCCTAATGAATGACATTCAAAAAAATCCGTATTTAATCGAAGAAAAAAAAGTCGCTGACGCTGTATTATCTGACTGCCGCATAAAAATACTGAGGAATCTGAGTAACAGAAGAATGACGGCAGCAGAGCTTACACATAAAATTGGAGTGCAGAAGAATGCCATTTACAAACACCTTGATAAGCTGTTAGATGCACAAATTGTCAGGAGAATCGAGGACGATGAGAGAAAGTGGGTTTATTACGAGTTGACAGAAAAAGGCTCGGCCATTGTTTCATCTAAAAGAGTGCAGATTTTTGTAATAATATCAAGTGGGATAGGCACGCTTTCCCTGGGTATGTTTTTAATGGCAAGATACTTTTCGAATCTGGCTGAGATATCTGGCAGAGGGGAGAAAAAGGGAGAAGAATTACTATCTGGATTTGACATGGCGCTTATTTTTATCATAATCTCGGTAGTTTTATTTGGCATTGCGTTTTTCATATCAAAAGCTAAATGGAAAAATATAGATGAAACTTAATCCTAATCTCTACCGCTCCCTGGCTCATTGATACCTGGTCTCAACGGTATATGTTATTGTTTTCGTTCCGTCCATTGGCACATTTACCTCGAACTCAATGGTGTTGGCATCCTTCTTTGTATACTGCTCTGAAGCCTTTATTATCTGCCAGTTGCCATAGAAATGTTCCGTAACTATTATCTTCACATCCTCACTTTTATGATTCTTCAATTCTATGCTGTAGCTCTCCCGGTTTCCATAGCTACCCAATCCTTCCCTGTCTGTTAGTGTGCGTTTACCCACGATATCAAAGGCATTCCCTATGTTTATCCTGAGTTTTTCATCCTTTGGCGTGTGGTCTATACTATCCTCGCCCAGAAACTGAAGCTGCCCGTCGCTATCAGCCTTATACACCCTGATTACGCCTTTTGGAAGCGGCATGCCGAGCCCATTTTTTTCTGAATTGGTTATGTTCAGCATGACCCTTACCTTGTCCCCATTCCATGCACCGTCATATGAATATTCCTTCTTCGCAGGCACGTTATCTGCACTGAGCAGGGATATCTGTTTTATCTCATTGTTGTTCAGGGTTGTGGGACGCTGGAGAGTGTATAAGTGGTATTCGAACAGGCCTTCCTGCATGAAACCCGGGGGTGCGCCTGCCAGCGGAACGGTGGTTGCCTCAGGCACAGGCATGCCCGCTATATTATAAGGCTGAGGCGCATATACCCTATTTACGTCCCCCGCCACCAGTTTCAGCTTTGCATCCGGATAAGCAGTTCCCGCATTGTTCTCAACTGTAACCCAGCCTTTTATGTCAGCTTTTGAATCACTCTGGTCTATCGTGGCGATATAGTTGGCTTTCCAGCTCATCCCGCCTGTGAGATATGAAGTCTCCACTTCCCGGCTGCCTCCGGCGTCTGTATATATCTGCCAGATAAGCGTGGGTTTGGTGAGAAGACCTGCTGCATCCGGGTATTCTATCTTCTTTACATTGTTCAGCACAACCACGCCTTCCTGCGTTTGAAGCGTGATGCCGCTTGAGTGACTGAGAAGCCTGCCTGTGAAAGATTCATTGTCAGATGTGACTGTTATCTCTTTATCCAGGTATTTATCAAGCAGCTTGTCAGAGCTCACGAGGTCGTATTCATAATTCTGCTCCACAACCACCGTGTTCTGGCTTTTCGGGTCTCTGAACATAACAGACGTGGGGTCGATCTGTGAAGCGACATCCACGTATTTGATGATGTTATTCCCACTGCTGAGATCCATTGTCCTGTATTCCTTCACAAGCGCAAGGTTCTGGTTATATACCGTTACCTCGTTCCTGGTTTTATCAGGACTGGCTGCTTTTGCCAGGGATATAAGAGCTACTTTCGGCAATTCCTTGGAAACGATGGTAGCGCCGCCCTCGATATTATTCCAGTTACTCTCTTTTTTATTTTCCCACAGCGCAACAAGAGAAACAAGCAGCAGCGCGATTACTATTAAAGAGATGAGTTTTTTGAAACCCGCAGATTTTAAACTTTGATATATTTCCCCAAATATGGATTGGTTTAGCATTTCTTTTCCTCCGATCGTCAAAATCCAAGATGTAAAGTATCTTTATGTTCTGTACTTATAAAATATTTTCTTAAACTACGAATCCATTCGTAGTTATAGCAATCTCTTTTAATATCCATATCCATTAATAATAAGAATGCCAGAAAATAAGAAAGATCCCGGCGATGAAAAGCTACTTATTCTGCCCCTTGGAGAAGAATCCAAGAAAATAACACAGGTCATCTCAAACGATACCGCAAGGCAGATAATCGAGCTTCTGGCCGATG
This sequence comes from uncultured archaeon, assembly GCA_902386085.1. Taxonomy (GTDB): domain Archaea; phylum Halobacteriota; class Methanosarcinia; order Methanosarcinales; family Methanoperedenaceae; genus Methanoperedens. Next base: position 1,503 of record CABMIA010000188.1, on the reverse strand, counting down.
CACCGCTTTCTGCCTCAAATATCTCTGAACGTTTGCAGGCGCCTCTTACGACAATTACGTACAACCTTGAGAATCTGGAGAGCGTGGGGCTTGTTAAAATTGAAAGGACAAAATACAGCGAGAAGGGGCGGGAGGTCAAGATTTATGCACCTGTGAAAAAGCTCATTGTTGTTGTGCCGGAGAAAACTGACAGGAAATCCGTAGTTGACGTAATAAGGAAATATATGGGTGTTATACTGGCCGCTGTTCTTGCCTCAAGCCTCGTTGAGTTCTTCATGAAAAGCGCAGGGAGGAGCGCAAAAATTTTTCAAATAACGAGCGATTTGAATTCAATGCCTGCTCCAAATCCCGCGATTACGGTGATACCTGCCGTCATTTCCACGCCTGCAGCTACGGTTAATGAAAGCATAAAAGGCGTCAGCGCCGGGAGCATGGGGAACATGGTTCCAACCCCTGTCGCTACACCGGTGATTTCCCCATTGCCTCAGTCCGAAGTGATACCTGCCGCGACCTCCACGACAATCGTTCCTGCACCAACATCTGTAAGTGCAGCAAGTGCATGGAATACTAATGCTACCGCAACGCCAGTACCTGTGCAGCCTCCGATGCCTGAATTTGGGGCGGCAAGCCATGTTGCGCCTGATGTTTTCACAAACTTGGTGAACACTGTTACCACGCATCCCGGTCTGCTTTTCCTCACAGGATGCCTGTTTATGGTTGCTCTGCTTATCATTATGGATTATCGCAGAAGGAGTAAGAATGTATAGGGATTGTAGAGAAAGACAATGAACAGTAAAGTCAAATTAGCAATTTCAGGACTCATATTAGCGGTTTTAGTTCTGTCAATAATAAATTTTCAATTGCATGCGCCGCAACAAAGGGAAATAATAAAACCGCCTCCTGCGACCCTTATGATAGATGGGAAGGAACAGGTTTCGGGAGTAGGCTCATATTGCTGGAATGGGGTATTCAGCTCTGTTTGTGCTGATTATGCAGGCATCCCGACAGTTAGTGAGCCGCTGCCTGCAAATTCAACGTTTACAGCGCATCTTGTCCTCCCTCTAAAGGAACCTCCACAGGAGTTACAACTCAAGGTCGCTCAGGTTACGAATAAAGATATGCTTGAACCCGGTGCAGGAGACATACGGCTCTGGCGTTCTGGCGAAGGAAAGTACTTAACACTTCCTCTTGAGAGCGAACAGGATGTAAACCTGTCTCTCGAACCAGGGCTTTACGTACTGGAAGTATTCCCGGGATGGAAAGAAAAAGGCAGCGTAAGCTATGGGTTCCTGATTAAAGTGGAGTAATTCTAAAACTGCCAACGACATGGAATCTGAAGTACTAAAGTCTTAAGTAGTATGAGGCATAACCACTCATTATAAGTTATCGGGGGAATAAAAATAAATGGCGTTTATAGATAACTATGACTTGTATGGGGCAATCCATGAAGACGGCATCAATCTGGTGTCACGGCATATCATGTACCAGCGGCAATCGCTCTTT
>CABMIA010000187.1 GCA_902386085.1 uncultured archaeon | reverse complement strand
TTGCCTTCTGGATGCAGCGTTCTCTCTCGGCTCTTCGATAGGTACTGCATCCGGGTTCAACAGGAAGGGGATAGCCATCGTGGGGGACTTTGGCCTTGCGCATTCAGGGATTTCAGGATTGATCAATGCAGTCCACAACAGGCATGAGCTTGTTGTTATAGTGCTGCAGAACGAGGTCTCTGCAATGACGGGAGGGCAGGATGTTCCCGACCTGACAGAACTTGTCAGGGCCTGCGTCCGGGACACCGGGATTATGGATCCGAAGGCTGACATTGATATAAAAGACCTGCTGGAAAGGAAAATCAATGCTGAGGGGATCTCGGTGATCCTTGCCCGGGCGAGATGTCCGAGATATTAACGGTGTTTTTTAACAAATGTTTTTTTGCTTCATAAGATATCCAGAGGCAGGTGAATCAGGTGAACTCAACCAGTATCCGGGATGCCTTTGAAGGCCGGGGAGAAATAATCGCAGCAGGAGTGCTGTGGGGCTTTGCCGGGATATTTGCAAAGATGATCCACGGGATGTCTGCGCAGAGCATTATCTTTTACAGGGTGACATTCGCGTTCATAATACTTCTTATTTTTTTATCAATCACGGGGAATCTCAAGAAAATACGGCTTAAAGATAAAAAAGCCTACCTGGTATTATTCAGCATGCTGCAGTTGGCAACCATGCTGGCGTATTTTATTACCATCATAAAAGCATCGGTCTCAGTTGCGGTTCTCCTGCTATATTCTGCTCCGGTGTATGTGACCGTGCTTTCACCCCTGCTCCTGAATGAGAGATCAACGAAGAAAGGGATAATCGCTCTTGTCTTATCGATAGCCGGTATCCTGTTCATAGTCGATCCTGAAAAGATCGGTTTTTCATTGCAGTCGGCCGGGATAATTGCAGGCATCCTTTCAGGCATTGCGTATGCATTCCAGATAATTACCTCAAAATATATCAGCAAGAGCTACCCGGGCTATACCCAGGCTTTCTGGAGTTTCCTGATAGCGAGCCTGATCCTTCTCCCTGCAGGTCTTGTTCCTGAGAGTGTGGTTTCAGGAAATATTATTTATCTCATACTCCTTGCGATATTCCCCACCATACTTGCCGTGTCGCTGTATTTTAACGGCCTTGCAAAAATCAGGGCTGCGAACGCAAGTATCCTCGGATTGATCGAGCCAGTGAGTGCGGTTATTTTATCAGTTCTCATCCTGAACGAAAAACTGACACTCCTTATAATAATCGGCGGTGCGCTTATATTATCCGGGGCAGCATTAGTTGCCAGGGACAGATGAACGAAGTTATTCATGAATGCTACATAGAGGCAGGAAAAATCGCCTCACGCGTCAGGAATGAAGCAGTCCTGCGCGCAAAGGAAGATATGCCGCTCCTTGAGCTTGCAGGATATGTTGAGAACAGGATCAGAGACCTCGGGGGAAAACCAGCATTTCCATGCAACATTTCCATCAATGAGATCGCTTCCCATTACACGCCCGAAGATAACGCGGTGCGCTTTAAAAAAGGCGATGTTGTAAAAATAGATGTCGGGGTTCATATCGAAGGGTACATTGCAGACACCGCCAGTACCGTGGAGATAGGGACAGGGAACCACGGCATGTTAATAAAGGCCTGCGAAGAGGCGCTTGAAAATGCTATTGCTTCTGTCGGGGATGGGAGCCATACAGGAATTATAGGGAAATTAATCGAAAAAACAATTAAAAAATACGGTTTTAATCCGGTGAGGGACCTGACAGGGCACAGCCTTGAACGGTATAAACTTCATGCAGGCATTGCAATACCGAACTACGGTAGCATTTTTGGCCAGAAAATAAAAAAGGATATGGTTTTTGCAATCGAGCCGTTTGCCACGTATGGTAAAGGCAGCATAAAATACGGAAAACCCCATATTTTTGCAGTAAACCGTATTAAAACAAAAACAGACCTGGAACTCAGGGAGAGATTTGGAGACCTTCCTTTTGCACGGAGATGGATCCCGCAAATCAGGATCGCGGATGCAGGCGGATTGCGGGAATACCGGGAGATGATCGAAGCAGGCAATGAAATCGTCGCACAATCCGAACATACGGTCATCGTGACAGGAAATGAATGCGAAGTAACGACAAGATAGTCAAACGTTGCGACAGCACTACCCAACCGCAGCAGAGCTGCGGGGCATGACCGTGCTGTCGCTTTGCAGTTTCATTTTTATTCAAAATCTAAAAGCTTCATTTGGCTAAGTCCTTCCTTTTCTTCTTTAGTGCCTTGCTTCTCAACATAATTTTTAATAATTTCTGCTGTTACTCCATCTCCAAGTGTTCCAATATATCCTCCTTCACTCCAAAAATGTCCACCCCATAATTGTTTTTTAATTTCAGGGTATTTCTTAAAAATGTTTTTGGCTGTTATACTTTTTATTATCTGCATAATATTTGAAGGCGCATATCTTGGGGCTGCACCCAATAAAACATGCACATGATCACCATCTGTGCCCATTGCATCAAATTTAATCCAATATCTTTTTCCAATCTCTGAACAAATTTCTTTAAAAAATCCAATACGATCGTTATCGATTAATAATTTTTTTCTATATTTTATACAAAATACCATATGGTATCGAATTCTATAGACACAATGGCTTGCATGCTCTAACTCAATCATTAGTTTCAATATGTACCCACGTTAAAAAATGTTAGCGTTGTGGTTTGTCCCAACCGCAGCAGAGCTGCGGGGTATAGTTATCAAGATGAAAAGTAATATGAGTAATAACAGCTTATAATTGACATGGATAATGAACAGAAAAGATACTATCATTTACGAAGCGCACGGGAACCTTTATCTTAACATCACAAACAGATGCACTGCCGAGTGTATTTTCTGTATCAAGCGTTATTCTGACGGGGTATATGGCCATAATCTTCGCCTTACAAGTGAACCGTCGCTTTCTGAAATAATAAATGAACTTTCGAAAACAGAACTCTCAAAATACAAAGAGGTGGTTTTCACAGGCCTGGGAGAACCTCTGCTGCGCCTGGACGACGTCCTTGAGATCACAAAATGGCTCACGACACGCGGCGTACCGGTCAGGCTTGATACTATCGGTCATGCCAGGCTCCTCTATCCTGACAGGAATGTGGCAAGAGAATTGAAATTCGCGGGTATGAAAGTTGTCTCGGTCAGCCTGAATGCACAGGATGAAGACACGTATAACCGGTTATGCGATCCGAAATTCAAAAATTCATATGAAAAGATGCTTGAGTTCGCAAAGGATGTTTCAAAGACAGGGATGGAACTGCGGTTCACGGTGGTAAATCTTCCTGTGGTGGACATCGAAAAATGCAGGGAAATAGCAAAAGAGTACTGCGCTGACTTTAAAGTACGGGGTTATGGCGGTCCGGTATAAAGGTTTTAAACCAAAAGTTATAATAATTATTATATTCATCTAATCGGATTAACAGGAGAGAGGATTTTCTGAAGAAACTGTTGTGGTATTTGATTGCAGGAACACGGGGAGGACAGACCCGCGCGCTGATCCTGAAGCTCCTTATCGACCGGCCTTATAATGCAAACCAATTAGCTGAGTCTTTGAATATGGACTATAAAACGATCAGGCACCATCTCGATGTTCTTACCAAGAACGGGGTAATCACTATGGAGGGCGACAAATATGGGGCGATGTATTTTATTTCCAAGGCCATGTAGGCAAATTTAAATGAGTTTAATGAGATTTGGGAAAAAATTGATAAGAGGAATGTATGAAGATAAGAAGGAGGTAATTCTATTCAGATAACTGAGATCGCCTATTATATAACGGCAGGCAACATCGTATTGCTGCTCGTGCTTCTGGTTTCATATTTTGAGATATACAGTAAAATCAAATCCAACTTCACCCTGGGTCTTATCATATTCACGATCGCGCTCCTGCTCCAGAGCTTTTCAAGGGCAATCCTGCTGCTTTTGATCATAGGGAGTCCGCCCAAGGGGGAAGCGTATCCTATGATAGTGAACCTTCTCGGATATAATCCTGTATATGTGGTAATCCCCGACGCCCTTGAGTTTGTAGCGCTCAGTATTTTGTTATATTTCACAAGAGAATAGTTGAATGTGTTATTCCTAAAATATGACTGATGAAAAAGAATTATTGAAGGTTTATAACTGCCATTTACATGAATTAGAAAAAAATAATTCAGTAAGAAATACTTTTTAGAAGAAACCATCCTACTCGATTTCACCATCACAAAATTCCACTCCCTCTGTTCCGCAGTGCAGAAAACTACCCAACCCTGACGCTGTCAGAGTACTTCGCAGGTGCGGCGCTGCCGGAGCGCTTTGCGATTATGCGCCACGACATCGACCGCATGCCCATGAGCGCGCTGGGTACGGCGAGGATAGAGGCGCAGTGCGGCATAAGGGCGACGTATTATTTCAGGATGAACAGCCGCGTGTTCAGGCCCTGGATCATGCGGGAGATTGAGGGCATGGGGCACGAGGTGGGGTACCATTATGAGGCGCTGGGAAAGGCGAAAGGGGATTTTGGGATGGCGATTTGTCTCTTCGGGAACGAATTGAAGGAGTTCAAGGTTTTCCGGGATCATCGGCGGGTAATATCTGGGGTTATTAGAAGGAAGGCTTCTATCCGAACTTCAACAGGATGGCCGGGAGCATGCTTTTTACTGGGAGGATAGAACGGATGCAAAAATTGAAGGAAAACTTAAAACCATGCATTCTAAAATTTTAAATGCCAATAGGTTTAAAAGTGTAAGAATTTATATGAAATATTATGCAAACAAAAAGCAAATATAAAACTTTAATATTGAATGAAGTAAAAGAAATACCTGAAGAAGCTCTTCCGATGGTTATTAACATACTACATTCACTAAAGGAATCTCTCCTGGCTGTAAAAATAAAAAAACCCATGGCAAAAAAATCAAGCGGTCTTTGTGGAATCTGGGAAGACGACCGAAATGCAGATGAGATAATCAATGATATTTACTCAAATAGAACTGGATTTGGTGGAAGAGATATTAAACTATGAAATATCTACTTGATACAAATATTTGTATTTACTGGCTAAAAGGATATGAGAGCATTGAAAAAAAGGCATTAGAGGTTGGATTAGAATCTCTCTCCATATCATTTATCACACTTAGTGAACTATATTATGGTGCATATAAATCTAAAAAATTAAAGAAAAATATTCTTAATATCGAAAAAATAAAAAAAGAGTTGATGATTATTGAATCAAATGATATTATATGTGAAACATTCGGAAGAATTAAAGTGTCCCTCATGGAAAAAGGAAATATAATAGATGATGCAGATATTTTTATTGCATCATGTGCACTCGGAGAAGATGCAACACTTGTTACAAACAATGAAAGACATTTCGAGCGAGTCAAAGGGTTAAGAGTAGAAAATTGGTTGGATACATGATATTATTTGAAAGTAGGTAGAGAGCGGGCTTCCGACTGCGAGAAGGACCGCAGAAGTTTCAGCATAATGAACTCGGATGAAGATTGCAATAACCAAAATAATTATATAATTAAAGCCCCGGCGCTCATGCATTCCTCCCTATCAGGAATTGCGCGCAAAATACCCCGCAAACTTCCAGCGATCCAGAGGCCATCATACGAATTCGAATATTGGTCAGCAGAAAGTATTGAACCGCTTTCTTCAAAAAGTATAACACAATAATTATAAAATGCCGCGCGCCGATATGTTCCCGAAACGACCCATGCGCCGATAAAAACAGAATTGTACTTGCATCTGGTTTATAAAACACAAACCGCAGATTAAACGCAGATGGAGGCTGTTTCGGCAATCAATCGCAATAACCAAATCATAATTATATATTTTCAAAAGTCCCGGCGCTCATGCGCTCCTTCCCCGCAGGAATTGTGCGTAAAATACACCGCACACTTCCAGAGAACCAAGAGCATTATGAGAATCCGGATATCCATCAACAGAAAGTATTAAATTATTGACAGTTATTTAAAATGAAAAGAAAAAAAGTAATACAGCAAAAAAAATATTTTTAAAAAATCATGTCCCTCGATTTCACCCTCACAAAATTCCACTCCCTCTGTTCCGCAGTCGCAGAAAACTACCCAACCCTGACGCTGTCAGAGTACTTCGCAGGTGCGGCGCTGCCGGAGCGCTTTGTGATTATGCGCCACGACATCGACCGCAGGCCCATGAGCGCGCTGGGTACGGCGAGGATAGAGGCGCAGTGCGGCATAAGGGCGACGTATTATTTCAGGATGAACAGCCGCGTGTTCAGGCCCTGGATCATGCGGGAAGTAGAGGGCATGGGGCACGAGGTGGGGTACCATTATGAGGCGCTGGGAAAGGCGAAAGGGGATTTTGAGAAGGCGATTGGGTTGTTCGGGAGCGAGTTGAAGGAGTTCAGGGAGGTATGCGATGTGAAGACGATCTGCATGCACGGGAACCCTTTATCGAAATATGACGATCGCGAGCTGTGGAAGGTATATGATTTCAGGGATTTCGGGATCATAGGGGAGGCATATCTATCTGCTGGAAAGGATATTAACTATTTTTCTGATACCGGGCGGAGCTGGAATTCGAAGAACAATATAAGGGATTTTATTCCCGGGAGGAGAGAGGAAAGCGAAGTTGAGACCACGGATGATACGATCGCGATGATTGAAAGCAACCGGATTGACAGGATCTATATTTTAACGCATCCTGAAAGATGGGGAAATGGAATGGACTGGGGTTTCAGTTTCGTGATGGATTCTGCTTTTAATGCGGGGAAGAAGATGCTGGTGGCGGTTAGATAATTAATGGCAGAGATAACAAAAAACGTGAAAGAAGATGAGTGGAAGGAATTCTTAAATAACGCCGCTGCATCAGGCATATATCATACCCCCGAATGGAAGAAGTTCCTGGAAAAAACATTTGGATTCAAACCATATTATTTGTTTGTGAAGGATGATAATGGAAAAATTGCCGGGCTATTGCCATTATTCCATATCAAAAGCAAACTGACCGGGAACAGGTTGTGTTCGGTTCCTTTTTCCCATGTTTGCGGCATTATCGGGAATGAGGATATATTGAAAGAAGGGATCAGGCTGTTTGAAGAACTGGGAGTTGATTCTCTTGAAATCAGGGAACATGTCGAATCTGAGGTTTTCCAGCACCGGAATTCTTTTTCCACATACATTTTAGAATTATCACCCGATACCGGGCAGGTCTGGCAGAAATTAGATAAAGGCAGCGTCAGGTGGGCGATAAAAAAATCACAGAAAACGGGAATTTCTGTCGAAACCACAAGGAATATCGAAGATATAAAAAAATTCTATGAACTGAACTGCATCACGAAAAAGGAGATCGGAGTCCCGTGTCATCCCTGGAATTTTTTCAAGAATCTTTTCGAGATAATGGGGGATCATGTTTCCCTGTATGTTACCAGGTTTAACAATGAAATAATAGCAGGCGGCATTATGGAATACTTCAAAGATTCCGTTCTCTATGGATATGGCGCAGCAGACCCGGATTATCTGGAAATGCATCCGTATAATGCTTTTATCTGGAATAGTATTGAAGATGCATGTAAGAATGGATATAGATATTATGATTTTGGAAGAACATCCTATGATAATTCAGGATTGATCAATTTTAAGAAGAGATGGGGTACTGTGGAGAAGAAATTAAATTATAGTTATTATCCAAAGAATCCAGTATCTCTTACGGAAAATCGCGATAATTTAAAATACAGAATAGGAACAAAAGTAAATCAGCGTATGCCAATGCTGGTTTATAAGAAGTTCAGTAGTATGGTATTCGGGAGTTTTGGTTGAAAAAATGAAAATAGTTGTTGACATAAACCATCCTGCGCATGTCCATTATTTCAAGAATTTTATCTGGGAAATGGAGAAAAAAGGGCATAAAGTTCTAATTACAGCAACAAGAAAAGACATTACTTATGAATTATTAAATAATTATGGTTTTGATTTCATAGATATCGGAAGTTATGGCAACTCGTTAATTAAAAAACTAATTAATATTCCAATAATTGATTTAAAAATGTATTTTGCGGTAAAAAGCTTTAACCCTGATATTTTCATTGGATTTGGCTCAATTCGTGCAGCACACGTTTCATATTTGCTTCGCAAAAAATGCATTATCTTTGAAGATACAGAGCACAGCATGGAGCAGATCAGATTATACTTACCGTTTGCTGATGCCGTTTGCACCCCTGCATGTTTCAAAAAAGACCTCGGCAGAAAACAAGTTCGATACAATGGCTACACAGAGCTCGCGCACCTGCACCCCAATTATTTTACACCCAATCCTGCGGTGCTGGATGAAATAGGATTAAGCAAAAAAGATAAATTCATTATTTTGCGTTTTGTTTCATGGAAAGCAAGTCATGACGTCGGGCAGCATGGCATAACAAACAAAAAGGTATTGGTAAAAGAACTGGAAAAATACGGCAGGGTATTAATCACTTCAGAGGCAGGATTGGATGACGAACTGGAAAAATACAGGATCAGGATTTCACCTGAGAAAATGCACGACCTTCTGTATTATGCTACATTATACATTGGAGAGGGAGCGACTATGGCAACGGAAAGCGCAATTTTGGGGACACCTTCAATTTATGTTTCTTCACTTGTTGGAACGATGGGAAATTTCGTCGAGCTTGAGCAGAAATATAATTTGATGTTTAATTATAAAGAAAACTATCAAGCCGTGGAGAAAGCATTTGAAATTATTCAGAATCCTGAACTGAAAAGAATCTGGAAGGAGAAAAAAGAAAAACTGGTAAAAGAGAAAATCGATGTGACTGCATTTATGACATGGTTTGCAGAGAATTACCCAAAAAGTTTCAATGAAATTAAGGAAAATCCCGAAGCTCAAAACAGTTTTAGATTAAATTAAACTATGAATATTATAAATAAAAATTTGATTGTCATTGCACATAGCTATAAAAGCTTCGTCAAAGATTCTGTTGATACGACTTCAAAGCATTTTAATCAAATTGATGTTTGTGTAAGGCATAATCCTTTCGCAGAAATCTCTAACTTATTGCCAATTAATTATCTAAAACCTTTCACAAAAGAAAATCTCATTGATTTAACAAATAAACCTAATAATGTAAATGTGATACCGACTGGAGTAATCTATTTACCAACTAAAAATGGTTATTTTAATCTTGGTGAAAAACACTTTAAAGCCGTCGATGCGCAAATCAGAAGAAATAATATAAAATTCGATTTGATTCATTCACATTTTGCCTGGTCATCTGGTTACGTTGGTGCAAAACTGAAAGAAAAATATAAGGTCCCATTTATTGTTACTGCACACGGATATGATATTTATGACCTGCCATTCAGAGATGATGAATGGAGAGAGAGGATAGAATATGTTCTTAATTCGGCAGATCAAATCATTACTGTCAGTACTAGCAATTTAAAATGTATTAATAAACTTAATGTGAAAACACCCGTTGAAGTTATACCAAACGGGTTTGACAGCAATTTATTTTATTCACGAGATTTAAAAGAATGCAGGAGAGCTCTGAACCTGCCTCTGGATAGGAAGGTAATCCTTTCGGTAGGGAATTTATTCGAAGTAAAAGGGCATCAATATCTAATTGAGGCCATGCAAGAAGTTCTAAAACATAAAAAAGATATTTTATGTATCATAGTTGGTAGCGGAGAATTAAAAGGCAAACTGGAAAAACAAATCAAGAAACTAGGATTAGATTCTTATATCAAACTTATTGGTGGAAGACCGCATAATGAGATTCCAATCTGGATGAATGCTTGCGATATATTTGTTTTGCCGAGTTTAAGAGAAAGTTTTGGGATAGTGCAAATTGAAGCAATGCGATGCAGAAAACCAGTGGTGGCAACTTATAATGGTGGAAGCGAAGAAATTATAATTTCAAATGAAATTGGTTTGTTGAGTGAGACAGCAAATGCAAAAGACTTGGCGGAAAATATTTTGTTCGCTCTAAATAAAGAATGGAATATTGAGATGATTATGAATTATGCCGAACAATTCAAGTGGGAAATAGTAATAAAAAAAATCTTAGATGTTTATGCCAAGATTCATACAAACTGAAATCATACACATACATGAAAACTAATAAAATTATACTAACATTGCTCGCTTTGATATCTTTATCAATTACAACAAATAATTTAATAATATTAAAAAAATATACTCCTATCGGTTATAAAATTGATCTTTATTCTCAACTTCCTCCTACTTTTTGGTATGGATTATTGATTGTTTATTTTATTTGTTGTATTTTGATTTTGACAGAATGGAAAAAATTTAAAATAGTAGGAATTATTACATTATTTATTAATTATTGCTTGCTTTTTTATATACCTTATGCATTTGGATATTATGTTTTAGGACGAGATGATGAAATAAGTCATTTGGGTGAAATAAACAATATAATTTTGACGGGAAATTTTGACCCATCTGATATATACCCTGCTACACATATCATATTCTCTTCGACCTCAATGATAAGTGGTATTCCTCCAAATATTTTATCAATAATATTACCCCTCGTCTTCTCAATCATATTTGTTTATGGGATATTCATTTTTTCGAAACTATATATTAATAATACAAAAATTATGCACATAATTATCCCATGCTCTTTTATCTATTATTTGGGACATTTTCATTTTTCTATCGTTCCGAATTATTTATTTTTTATATTAATACCATTAATTCTTTTTATTTTATCTAAATATTTGACTTTAAAGACGTTTTCTTATTCCTTTATATTAATGTTATTCGTATTAATTCTTCCATTCGGGCATCCTTTTATATTTATTTATTTATTTCTTATATTTATTTTTTTGGAATTGTATATGCTAATTAAAGGGAAACATAAAAAAATATTAAATATGATTTTGATTTCCATTTGCACATTCATAACTTGGTTCATATATAATAGATATTATCTTAGTTCTTTCCGTGCTGTTTATCATTCGTTCAAAAATTCAATAACAATGTCTGTTATGGCAGAAACTTTAGAAAAAACATCAAAAATTCAATTAGAAATGATAGAATTTATAAGACTTATATTTTTCTATTATGGTAGATACATAATACCACTACTGTTCATAACAATTTTATTGATTTATATCCTGATAAGAAGAATACAATTGAATAAGAATGAGAGAAAAACAATATATTTACTCACCGTATCTATAATAATATCTGGATTATTTGAAGGGTTTTTAACTTTTAATCCTTTCATTTCTCATAGTCCTGACAGAATTTCTAATCTGAATTTCACAGTCTTTCCTATGATTCCTCTTTTTGCAATTTCTATTTATGAACTAATTTTGAAAAAGATAAAGACACCTATAGGTACTATCATTTCCTCAATTATTTTAACATTGGTATTTACAGCGAGTATGTATGGAGCATTCTATTCTCCAATCATATACCATCCAAATATTGCAACTACTTCTAACGAAATTTATGGAATGAATTGGCTATTTATTAACAAAGACGAAAAACCGATATACGACTTACAAGGTTCAATTGGATATAGATTTTCTGATTTATTATTTGGTTGGTCAGAAACAAAACGAAGATTTAACAAAGATATTAAATTTAGCAATGAAGGAAATCTACGAAATCATTTCGGTTATGATAAAAATGATTTTTTTGATGAACATAATAAGTATATTGTATTAACTACAATAGGAGAAGAATTATATCAAACAGTATATAAAAAAGTGGAGCGTTATAATGCTTCCGACTTTAAGAAATTTAGAAAAGATCCAAATGTCAATAAAATATATGATAGCTTAAACATAGAAATCTATAAATCATAATATGTTTTTCCTATATCCACCCCATCCTCCTCACCATCCAGATAATCCCCACGCTCAAAATCCCATACGTGACCATCCATGCATATCCGGCGCCCACGATCCCGAACTTCAGAATAAAAATATATGACAGACCCATAAGGAGCACAGACCTTAGAAAATTCAATTTCACAATGCTCTCCACCTTCAGCCTCACGTTCTGGATTGGAATAAAAAGCGAATACACGGCCACAAAGAAGCTCGATAAAGCCAGCAATCTTAAAAGCTCATATGCACCCACATAATCTTTTCCTACAAGACCGAGCAGAAATTTCCCGAATAGAACTATGACGAGCACCGCGGGAACAAGGAAAGAGAAAATAGCAGCGCCCGCCCTTGTAACAATCTTCCTGAGGCTCTCCCCGTGGCTTCCCTCAACGAAAAGCGAAGTGCTAAGAGCATCCGGGATTATCAGCACCAGGTTTCCAATTGCGAAAGCGATATAATACCTCGCAGCTTCAGCTTCGCCTGAAATGTTCAGGATTAATATCGGAAGGATTAATGTGGGAACCGCTTGAAAAATACTGGATATATAATTTCCCGATGAAAAACCGAAAGATTCTTTGATGAAAGGCATATCAAGCTTGAAATCAAAGTTCATGAACTTCTTTAGCAGAAAGAACCCGAATACTGCGGAAAAAAGATATCCAAGTCCCAATGCCCCAAAAATACCAAAGCTTCCCATTAAGGCAAGTGGGATAAGAAGAGGAATCCTTGATGCAAGAAACACGTTCTGATAGAAAAAATAACTTGCATTCCTCAAGGCTGTAAATGCATTGCCTGTTATGGAAACGACAGAATTCATTATCACAAAGACCATGAAAGGCGCCGCATATTCCGGTTTCTGGATAAAAGAAAGACTGGGGGAAAATATGTTTGCACCCATCATATAAATAATTCCTGTGGCGATCGATAAGAGGGTTGTTATGTTGAGACAGGTATTGATGACCTTACCCTTTTCATTGATATTGATAAACCGGATAAGGGCGAAGTCAAAACCGAATCTTGAAAAAAGGATCACGAGACTGAGCGATGAAATCAATGCTGTAGCCACACCCACATTTTCAACAGAATAATATTTTGCTGCTATTATCCAGAAAATAAAGCCGCAAGCTACATTAAATACCCTTGTTGTCATCAGGAAAAATGAATTCTTATAGAGTGGATCTCTTGAATATTTCAACAAGTTTTCAATTTTCATCTATATCTTCCTGTTAATATGTAAGACTTAATATCCGATAATTCAAGGTCGTACTGTTGTCCCGTATGCACCAGAATTTCCTCATGCTCTTTCTACAGTTCGCAGGACAGCTGCGCACACATGATGAACCGGAGACGGGGCATACGATGGAAACGATTTTCATGCTTGCTCTCAGGTATCTTAAATTGTTCCGTTGCCGAAATTTTATTATACCAATTGAACATCGTTTAATGCAGAAACTAGCAGTTCATTAGGTGAAGTGAGTGAAATTATCATACAAACGTATAACGATACTGTTCATATTTATAGCCACTATCTATATTTTATTGTTGCCAGCAGTTAATTTATTCAAGCCAACAAGAACTGTAGGACAACTTTTAACTAATGAACCACTAAATTTGGATAAAAGTGGGATAACAGACAACTTAAATTTGGGATGGGACACCGTATTAAATTATGATTATACTTCTCTTTCCAGTATTCCTAATGGGTTCCTGGGAACAGGAACCAATCTTGCAATTTCTAATGCAAGCGTGGTTATGAATAATGGGATAGTACTAAATTATTCAGATCCCATTCATTTTGCTAAATTATTCCTGGGGCAGTTCTACCCATCGGGACACAGCAGATATAGAATAAATCTAAGCATTACCAAGAACACATCGTCTCCATCGGTGAGTTTGAATTTTGGAAACAGGGCAAATGTCCTAATAACTTATAATGGCAATTTATATACGGTATATAACCACTATTATAAAAGCACAGGAAGTCTTGTTTCCGATAAAAAGTACTTAATATACAACACCTATGTTGATACCTACGTGGAAATATTTTCCAATGGCACGGTTTTTGTGTACGATGCTTATGATTCCACAAAGAGCACCTCAGCGGCATATCACCAAGATTGGGCAAACCCTTATCCATATGATTTCTTATCTCCGACTCTTATAACCGTATCTTCAATTTCAAAGGATACTATGAACATTACTATTTATGGCGTACAGCAACAGATTCCAAAGAACCTCATAACTGTAACCGCAAACAACAACACTATGGGATATGGGTTTGATGCCCGATATCGAGTTTATATTGGAATAGACTGGCTGCTGGCGCACGGGCAACAAGCTACATATTACTGGGACAGAACATTTTATTTTGGGAAAACATATAATGATTCTCTTCGTGCAAAATATCATAATTATATCCAAAATAAAAGTGTCGAGTTGGGGATTCATTATTCAACTCAATTAAATACTGATTTAAACTGGAATGGTACAATTGACAATCAAACCATAAATGCGACAACTGTTTTTGGATACGTTCCTTTTATAGGGACGTGTCTTGGAAACGATTGCAATAATACTCACTGGAATTACACATATAATAAGTACGGTATAATCTGGAGAGAAACTTCTGATGGGGCTTATGATATTGAAGATATTAACAGTATTGGCGATTTTGTTAATGGTACTACTTTATTTTGGAATAATGCAAGCCAAAAGAAAGTTTATGCTCCGGCGTATTCGCATACTGTTCTCGATGAATCATGGCAGTATGAGGGAAATGACATTAAAATGTCAAATTGGTCCCGAATCATGACCAATTACACGAACTCTGGCATTTCAATAATGGGCTACGGAAAATGGTATCATGAAAACGCCCTTTCAGTAGCAAAGATTACAAACGTGTATTTCTCATCATCAAATTCTCATTTCTCCATCAACACATCCGGCTACAACGCCACCACCAGGATATACGACCCCAACGGCGAAGGCATCTGGTTTGCAGACGGCGGGACTGCGATAACCACGATCGACAACACAAATGAGACCGATCTGATAATCAACACGCCGTTAGACCTGGCAGTCCGGAAGCTTAACGCCACCATAACAGTGTCTTCGGATAATATCAGGGTGAACGTTACCGCCTGGCACACTACAGGTGATTACTATAAAAAATGGAATGAAACGTCACAGAACTCAAGCGTGATTGCAAGCCATACAATCGGGGATTTCCCAG
>CABMIA010000186.1 GCA_902386085.1 uncultured archaeon | reverse complement strand
GGATTGGTAGAAAAAAAAATTGTCGGGATTATGTGATGGTTATGGAGCTATAGGTTTTATATTCGTTGATCCGCAGTTCGGGCATTCTGTTGCGAATTTTTTCATGAACGTCTTCTTGCATGACATGCACCAGAACATCCCGCAATCTCTGCCGAGTTGTGCCAGTTCTTCGGGCTTTATTTCGAACGGCGTATATGTGCTGCACATGGTTCTAACCTCCTTCTATAATGGTTGTAAATGAGTTTAGCTCCTTAAATATTAAAGCTTTGTATTTCCTCAAACGGCAAAAAAAATTAACAGACATATAGGAAAGCTACGCCAAGGCACATGGATAAAGTAATATCCTTGAGGTAATGTCACGTATCTCTCCCACATGTCTTCCCGGATTCAACTCTTGGCTCATTTTAGTCGTATTGCGCGCCTGTTGGCTGCTCTGCAGTGCGGGCTCTCAGTTTCGCATAGAAATCTTTCTGTCTCTGTTTCTCTGCGGGGTCTTCTTTTGCAACTTTGACTTTCTTTGCAGCTTCCGCCTGATCCATACTGCTCTCCAGTCCGACCATTTCTTTTTTCACCTCCTTTTATTTTATTAAAATAAATTTAGTTATATTTGTTCCGTTCTTTTCAATACAAGCCTATCGTTTTCAATTTCGACATCAACTTCTACCCCTTTTTCAACAGGCAAAGGGAATTGCGAATCGCTAACTATCTTCGATTCAATGAGCAGTTTGAAACTACTTGTCGGTGGTATAGCTATAATTCGCCCCTTTCCTCTCAACACGTTTACCTCGCTAAATAACATCTTTAATAATTACGTACCCGTATTTATACCTTTCTTTATACCTTTCCCAGTACCACATTGAAGAGCACGATATACACGACCAGGAGCAAAAGAGTGTACAGCAGGCTCTTTGCCCATTTCTTATTCCAGCGTGTTCCAAAAAATAAGCCGATAGCAAATCCTATGATATGGGATATGTATGCCACATTCCCGGCTGCTCCTTTCTGGACCGCAATCACATTGAAAATAAAAAATATAATTACAAGCGGCCCGATAGGAGAAAGGAACTGGATCGAATATCCCGGACGGCGGACAAGCAGGACCGCCGCCATGACTGCGAATATCGCGGCAGAAGCCCCCACCATGTCGGCGCCAGGATAAAATGGTATGCTCAATATGAATGCAAGTACGCCCCCTGTAAAAAAGACCGCCCCGGTTCGCAGGTCGCCTACATCGTCCTCGAGTATATGGCCAAAAATGTACAGGAAAACCATGTTGCCGACGAGATGGACGGCACTTGCATGAACGAAAAGCCCTGTCAATACGGTATAGTATCCGCCGTGGAACAGGGCAGTTTCGCTGAAAGCAAGATTACCCGGAGTGTTCCAGGCATACAGGCTGAACGCAGTGCAAAGAAGTATCAGGACGTTCGTGATCATTGCAACTTTACAAGCTCCCTGGTATGCTCAGCTACTTTCCCCGGTTCCATGCGCAGTCTTGCTACTCCGCTTTCCATCGCTGCTTTCGCAACTGCGAAAGCCACAGAAGGGGCGACTTCAGGATCAAAAATGCCGGGTATAATGTGGTCTTTTGAAGGTTCAGGCACAAGCGAAGCTAAAGCAAAAGCGGCAGCAAGCTTCATCTCTTCATTGATCTCTCTTGCCCTGACGTCCAGTGCGCCCCTGAACATCCCGGGGAAGGCAAGCGCATTGTTCACCTGGTTGGGGTAATCTGAACGCCCGGTTGCAACAATGCATGAACCGGCCCGCTTTGCCATATCAGGCATGATCTCCGGCGTTGGATTTGCAAGCGGAAAAGCGATCGCATCATCGGCCATTGAGCGAACCATATCCTCAGAAACCGCGCCGCCCACAGACAGGCCAATAAAGACATCGGCTCCCCTCATTGCATATGATAACGTTCCTTGTTCATTATTCCTGTTCGTGATATCTGCAAGCTCTTCTTTATAAGGGTTCAATCCTGTCCTGCCTTTATGAATTATACCTTTGGAATCGCATACAAGGATATTCCTGACCCCTTCACCTGTAAGAATTTTGGCAGTTGCAGAACCTGCCGCCCCTGCCCCTATTATAACAACTCTTATTTCTTCGAACTTCTTCCCCGCTACTTTCAGGGCATTGATCAATCCTGCAAGCACCACGGTTGCGGTTGCGTGCTGGTCGTCATGGAATACCGGGATATCAAGAAGTTTTTTTAAACGCGTTTCGATCTCGAAACACTTCGGAGCGCCTATATCCTCAAGATTTATAGCTCCGAAAACGGGTGCTATGTTCTTTATTATATTGATTATCTCCTCCGTGTCCTTTGTATCAAGGCAGACCGGGAAGGCATCCACGCCTCCAAAAACCTTGCAGATCATTGCCTTTCCTTCCATCACAGGGATGGCAGCCAGGGCGCCTATGTCCCCCAGGCCGAGTACAGATGATCCATCGCTCACCACCGCGACAAAATTCCCTTTGGATGTATACCTGTAGGCATCCTCGCTGTTTGAATGAATGCGAAGGCAGGGTTCAGCTACCCCGGGCGTATAAGCAAGGCTCAGTTCTTCTTTTGTCTTTATTCTGACCTTGCTCCTCAATTCGATTTTCCCCTGATTCGTCTCATGGAACCGAAGTGATTGTTCAAATACTGATTCTTTCATCTAGCCACTCTCCTTCAGAGCTTTTTCCACTGCATCCTTATGTAACTTTGCAGCCTTATGGATTCCGCCCCTGTTCCCGCGAAGCGCCCTGCACGGGTACTGCTGCACAAGAAGCCCGCCTCTTGACGGTGCATTTCTTGTATCCATCCACGCAAGACCTTTCGCCATATGCCATGTACTTCCGCAGGGTGCGCCGCGGATAACTTCTACTCTCGTTATAAGTCCAGCTTCAGTGGTTATTTTCAGTTCAGGTTTCCCGAAGCACGAAGCGAATTTATCCACTATTTTATTCCCGCACATCTCGATAGTGCAGCATATTTCATGGACTTCGATGTGCATATTGTATTTTTCGGACAGGTTCAAAAGCTCGGAATGCCCGCCTGCTCTTGCCTCACCCCCTGCTATAATTACCGCACCTGCGCCATTCTCACCTGCAAGGCGGACTATTTCAGGCGCCAGATCAGGGTGCAGTGTATAAGCGATTACAAGGTCGCTTGAAAATACGCTTTTATCAAGGTTCAGGTCGGATATGAACTCGGCGGGAGCTTCAATAAAATCGGGAAGCAGTTCAGGGATCTCTATTGAAGAGACACTGAAATCCGAATTTTTTTGGATATTATCGATGATGCGCAGGCCGTATTTTCCTCGCGTTATGACGCCGATTGAAATCATTGATCAATATTTGTCTCGTTAGTATTTTGGTTTTGCGTTAGATTGCCCTCTTGTAGATGCGCAGATTAGAAAAATTAGAAAAATAAAATCAACAATATTTTGCTCAGGAAATCAGCTTTCCGATCAGATCCCGTCCTCCCCCTGTTTTAAAAATAGGTGTATTCCACTCCTGGATTATCCTGGTCCTTTCTGCTCTGACCTCGATTTTTTTTAAAGGATCGTATCCGGGTTTGTCATACTTTTCCCGGTATATCAGTATCCCGCATCTCTGCCATGCAGGCGTTTCCGCAAGGTTGGTGCCGTGCCTGAATACAAGTTCGTGTATCTCGCTTGCTTTCATGTTTTTCAGGCGCAGGGCCACGTCATTTTCGGTGAGCCCTGTCTTTAACAGGGTGTAGTATCCATAGGAACTCACATGATTTCTCCAGGTCTCGGCCTGTCTCCACAGGAGATACCTGTAAATATCCTCTGTTCCGAGCGGAATAATCCTTGAATCAAAAGATACCGGGTCTTTCAGGTCCAACTGGATCGTGAGAGCCGAAGAAATGAAAGCCGGGATTATGGAATCGATCTTCTCAACCCTGTTATTGTATGCCATCTCAAAGAAAAAAAGGCTGATCTCATCTGAAAATGTGAACGCAAATACAGGATTCAGCCCGCTTTCCCTGAAGAACACCTCGACAGAGTTTGCCATTGCGCGGGCGAATCTTTCATCATAAGGTTTTTTCAGGCCTAATAGATCAAGCGCACGCCGGAACCCCCGCCCATCGATCCTTACTGCAAAAGGAGGGAAAACCCTGAGATCGGAATAGATCTCCCGCTCCTTCATTTCTTTTTCTGAAAAATTCACAATCTATTGTTCTTCCTCATTGGATATATTGTACTCTTCCGGAATCTCTTCGGGCTTTTTGAACTGGTCTTTGACATGCCTGATAAGAATAACATCTGCCACCGCCGTGACCCACCTGTACGGGATAACAACTCCCTTGCCTGTTGTATCGAACATCTGGGGATTCAATTTTGTGACTGCAAGTCCGGATACTTTCTTTTCATTCACTTCGAGCACAACATCGTTCACTTTCCCTATATAAACGCCTTTATCAGTATAAACGTTCAAACCAAATAACGTTGAAACCTCTGCCTGCATGGTATCACCTTCCCTGAATATGAATGATAGCAATATATAGTTTATTGATTTTTATCTTGATACTCTCAGGAGCCCATAACCGAAGTCTTTATCAGTTATCATTAACATTGGAAGGTTACTATTTTCACTCCGAAGCGGGGTAGGGTAGTCAGGAAATCCCGACGGGCTCATAACCCGTAGATCCATGGTTCGAATCCATGCCCCGCTATCTGCTAATGTGTGGGGTCAGCGTAAAGGCGAAATTCAAGAAGAGTATCCCTTCCGTTCCAATGAATATTTGTGGAAATCCTTACTTGAAACAGTCTGATATGGAATATTGGTTTTTCATCACAATATCTACCAGGTTTATAATGTCCGATTTCTCCAATCTCTTTATATCCAATACTATGAAGTTTTGATAGCTTTCAAAACATTCTCCTCTGTGTGATTTGTTGAGAGCAGAAACCGTCAATGATGGTCTAATTTTTGCCATTTTTGACTGGATAAAATTAATATATGTAGTGTATAAATAAAAGAAAAAACTTAGGTCATTAATCTGACATGGCTTGCGCTCATGCGAGGCCATTCCCAAGATATGAATTTTACTTGATCGGATGCCTCTCACCATATTCTAATTCTGTTCGCACAAGATCGATGATTTTCTTATGGTTTTCCCTGTACGCTTCCCAGACAGAAGCGCACCATTTCCTGATAGCTTCATCTCGCTCACGGCCCGGAGGGGCAGCCAGCACATCAGAGACGGTGACCTCGCCACGATGTTTTGGTTGGTTAAATACTGGCCACACTTTTCGTTTTTTTGCCAGTTGCATATGCGCCTTCTGCGCCTCTTTACCTGAGTAATTCCTTTCTATATGCAGATAAAGGCCGATAAGAGCAAATGCAAGGGTAATTGGCTTCGTGTTTTCGTCTGCGTATTGAGCCGCATAGGCATCCACAATATGCTGGTGGATAAATGACGGACCGGGATGGGAAATCGTGTAATAAGTAAGCTCGTAATATTTTTCTTGTTCAGGTTTTTGGTTCATTTTCGTCAAAATTTTTAAGTTCCGGACTGCGATTTTCAACTTTTCTGCTTGATCTGCTCGTAGTTAAGCAACATAGTCTGGGTGACAAAAGCTGATGATATTATTTTTCTCATATATTCACTTGTAGTTAACCAAAGATAGTGGTTAACCAATCATTTATTTCTCCCATGGTATCACTGTTGATAATAATGAATAAATGTATTCGGAGTTTAACAAGAATGAAGAGGACATGTAAACGACAAAAATATATCATGGAAATCTGCAACGGACCGTAGAATATACTCTCAAAAACAATGTGCTTTTAAAAAATAAAGAAGCTGCGCGGGGCAAAAAGTAATCAGATATGTTCAATGATAATAAGTTAATTTTATATGGCATCAGAGGCATGTTATTAATTGCAAAGAGTGGGAAATAAAAGGTGCGCTATTGCATAAACAATCTGGGAGGTGAATTGATACGAACCAAGAAATAAATAATGAAATTCCGCCTGGACTTGCTCCAAGAGTCGCTGTATCAATAATCGTTTTCTTTGGACTGCTGATTTTTGCGATAATTTACTCTGCTTTTTATGCCTCGTCATTCAGCACTTTTCAGAAGATTGCTGTTGTTGCAGTTGCCATACTTGTAGCCGTGGCGATTCTCGGTGCGATGTGGGCTTCCTGGGGCATTAAGTATGGGAGAGAATGGAAAGAAAAATGCGGTAAATAATGGAATAGGTCTGCTAATATGAAAGCGTCCATTATCACAATATCGGTTGAAAGCATCGATAATGGGGTTCATTACAAACTTCAAGGACACGGAGAGCAATACTACACTGGGTAGCAAATATGAAGCCTCCTCCATCCTGCGATAGACCGGCATACAGCCAGGAATGCTACAGATGTAAATTTAAGTAAAAAGAAGATATATATTGGAAGGAATACAATTACATCTATGAAAATCGCGGATAATAAGGAGATAAAGAAGACACTATCTGCCTTTCAAAAAAACGAGATAAACGAACATTTCATTTATGCGAAACTGTCCGGGGCTATGAAAGAGCCGCATAACAGGAGTGTTCTAAAAAATATTTCTCTTAATGAGCTGGAACATTATAATTTCTGGAAAAAATATACAGGAGAGGACGTAAAGCCAAACAATGCAAAGATATGGAAATACTTCTTAATCTCGAAAATATTCGGAATCACATTCAGCATGAAATTAATGGAGGGCGGGGAAGGGCATGCCCAGATAGAATACGAAAAAATATCGAGATACCTTCCCGAAACAAAAAAGGTTTTAAAAGACGAGGTTGACCATGAGAAAATGCTGATATGTATGATAGATGAAGAAAGGCTGAGATATTCAGGCGCAATAGTTCTTGGTATGAATGATGCGATTGTAGAGCTTACCGGCGCGCTTGCAGGATTCACGCTTGTTCTCCAGAATGCGCGGCTGATTGCCCTTGCAGCAATTATTACAGGGGTCGCAGCATCCCTGTCAATGGCTGCCTCACAATATTTATCAACAAAATCGGGGGATGGAAAACAAAATCCGTTCAAAGCATCAACATATACAGGCATGGCTTATCTACTTACAGTCCTGTTCCTTATATCTCCATATTTCTTTTTGGCAAACCCATATCTATCGCTGTGCGTAGCAGTATTGAATGCTATCATAGCAATCCTGATATTCACATTTTACATTTCTATTGCAAAGAGCCTTTCTTTCAGGAAAAGGTTTATTGAGATGGCACTAATCAGCCTTGGCGTGGCAACTGTGACTTTTGCAATAAGCTATTTCATAAAAATATTTTGGAATATATATGTTTAGAAGGCTTTGCTCCTAAAAGCTTACAAGTTTCAGGCACGTTCAACAAACGGGTAGACCTCAAAAACCACCTGTTCTAAACGAGACGAGAACAGCCACAAAGGTGTCAGTGCCTAATACCTTCAGCCGTTATACGAAATCCTGTATATCCTCCCGGCGTTATCATCACTCACGAAAAGCGACCCGTCTCCTGCCATTATAATATCCACCGGCCTTCCTGAAACGTTCCTTCCCGAAAGCCAGCCTGTTGCGAAATCTTCCACAGAAAAATCGCTCATATTAATGCTTACGATCTTGTAGCCCGTAGGCACTACCCTGTTCCATGAACCGTGGTAAGCAACGAACAGGTTACCCCTGTATTTTTCGGGAAAGTTGCTACCGTAATAGAAAGCAAGACCCAGGGGCGCAGAATGTGCCTGAAGGTCTACCAGGCTTGGCGTCTCAAAGGGCTCCATGCAAGGATTACGGATGTACACGTTTTTATCAAAATCCGTATCGTGGATATTCTTACCATAGCAGACCGGCCAGCCGTAGTTTTTCCCTTCCTCGATAAGATTTATCTCATCTGGCGGGAGGTCCTCGCCCATCCAGTCGCGGCCGTTGTCAGTGGCATACATTTTGCCAGTCTGGGGATGAAAGACAAAACCAACTGCGTTCCTCAGGCCTTTTGCAAAAATCCTGCAGCCGGTCCCATCAATATTGCATTTTGTGATCGCTGCCCTTCTTTCATCCTGCTCATAGCAGACATTGCATGAAGAACCTATGCTCAGGTATAAACTGTTGTTATGGATCTTTATCGTCCTGGTAAAATGCCCGCCCGTCGGCAGGTTATCGATAAGGATTTCAAGCGTACTCCTGTCTGCGCTCAGGCTGCTCCCGTTTTCCTTTACCCTTATTACCCTGTTTTCTTCGGCAATGTAAAACCAGCCGTCGTAATAGTCTATCCCATGCGGATTGTTGAGTTTGTCGATAAAAGTTATGACCTCATCTGCTTTTTTATTCCCATTCCTGTCCGGAAGTGCAACGACCTTACCCAGGTTAGGTACGGTGACAAACAGAACATTATCCTTTAGCTGCATCATCCTTGGTCCCGGATTCGGCCCCGGATACGAAACCGGACTTCCTCCGAGATTTTCTGCAAAAATATCTACGCTGAATCCTGGCGGCAGTTTAACGATATCAGGAGATTCGGATTTTATCGAGGGCTGCAAACCAAGCAGTGCTAATGCAGCAACCAGGATTATCACAAAAATTATTACCAGCATCCATCTAATTTTCATGCTTTCCACCTCTCATGCCGGAAGATAATATGCAATCGCGGCAACCACAATTCCGGTAACTACAGAGAATATGATAATCCGCCATGCCTTCCTGCGATCCATGGCGCGGAATTCTGCCTGTTCAACCGTATCTGTCTTACCGATTTCTTTGCTAAAATTAAATACCCCGCTCATCCCGAAGTACGCGCAAAAATGCATATGCGCCTGCAGGAAACCTGCGGCTGCCATCATAGCAGGAATAAATATAGCGAGCCGCAGCAGTCTCGGAACATCAAGGTACACAAACAGGATATAGAGAAGAACTGTAATTACGAGTCCTATCCAGCCTGCCTGTTTTCTTCTTTCGGTCTCGCTTTTCCCGATATTACATACTCCGGGGATGTATTTGTCTTCCATAATAAAGTTCCGGAATTTCAGCTATACATTATCCTATGTCCGCCAGTATCGAATCCCCATCGATTTTAACCGGATATGTTTTTAAGTCACACGTCTTGATTTCCGACATGAGCGTGCCTAGGTACTGGAAATATTTCTGCAGGCTTTCAGGGAAGGGTTCATCTCCAAAATCACGCGGTACAGGAGTGCTTAGAGCCTCGCCTGTGGTTATATCGAATTGTGAATTGTGCATCGGACAGGTCAGGATGTAGCCTTCCAGGGTTCCCTTTTCCAGTGGAGCGTTCATATGACCGCACCTTCTATCGATTGCATATACTTTTCCATCATAGTTACATAGAACCAGTTCCTTGCCGCTAACTTCGACCGCTATCATCCCGCCCGGCGCTATACTATCCGTTTTTGCTACTTCTGCGTACATTTTAACCTCTTTTTATCTCACTGAAAGGTATCTGCCTGAGTTCATCCGGATTTGTAACGTCCTTATGGACGTAAAGACCGCACCAGCAGCGTTTAATGGCATCAAAATGTTCACGGTGGAAAGGTATGCAGGGACAGACTATTTTCATGTTGTCCTCACGTTTCCTTGTTAGTCCCTGGCACGGGCAAAAAGGTATGCCATGTTTCTTCTCTAACACGACCTCCTGTTCCAATAAAAAATCCACCAGTTCCTCATCAGGGCTGAATTTGTATCCCAGCGGGTCGATTACCTTCTGGAACAGGTATCTCAATGCCTTTTTTCTTGATTCGACGTTCATTTCTTACCTTTATTCAAACCCAGTAAATCCGAATATTTTTCGGGATTATATCCCACGACTATACTATTTCCAATCCGGACAAACGGGAAAGCCATGCTGCCGCTGCCGAGCCTGGACATCTCTTCCATTATCTTTTCCTGCTCCTCTTCGCTCTGTAAATCATAGTCCACAAATTCAAATGGAATATTTTTATCCCTGAAGAATTGTTTTGTTTTCCGACACCACGGACACGTGCTGAGCGTGTACATGAATACTTTCACCATCCAACTTCCTCCTCGATTTTTATATGTATTTCGCCATCCGTTAACTTACGCTCATATACCTGTATTTTTATTTCCTTTGCATCCAGGAACTCACCGGTCCTGATGTCATATTTCCAGTCATGGCAGGGGCATTCAATCGTATAGCCATCCAGGGTCCCGCCTGCCAGCGCACAAGCCATATGCGCGCATTTATTTGATATGGCGTAAATCTCACCTGCTTTCTTGATAAGAAGAACTGGCAACCCCTTTGGGAAGACCATACTCATGCTATCTTCCTTAATTTCATTTTCTGTAATTGCAAAAATCCACATTTTCCCCCAAACTGGATTAGATTCTTATAGCAAATAGTTATACTCTAAGATATTTAATGATTTGCACGATAATAACTGATGACAATGCCATCGGAGTTAGATTTTGAAATATGAGATTAGCGCTAAAGCTCGCCTATCTTGGCACTGAGTACCACGGTTTCCAGACCCAGCCCGGCGTACCGACAGTCGAAGGGAAGCTCCTGAAAGCACTGCGGGACAGCGGCGCGATCAAGAACCTTTCGAAAGCGAGATATTCAGCGGCGGGAAGAACCGACCGGGGTGTGCACGCGCTTGGCCAGGTGATAGCCTTTGATACGGATAATCCGGATACTTCAATGCCACGCCTGCTCAACAGCTCTCTTTCCCGGATATGGGTTTACGCATGGGCGCACGTGGATCAGGATTTCAATGCAAGGACAAGCGCGCAGGAACGGGAATACAGGTATATGCTCCCCGGCAAGGGGCTTGATATTCCCCTGATAAGAGATGCCCTGATAATGTTTCCGGGCGTACACGATTTTGGGAATTTTGCAGATGAGGAAAAAGGGAAATCGACGCTTTGCGATATTAAACGAATATCAATAGAGGTGCAGGGGAACTGGATTTTCCTGGATATAGCTGCAAACAGGTTTTTGATGCATATGGTCAGGAAAATCGCGACAGCCCTGAAGCTTATAGGAAGGGGTGAAAAAGACGGAGAATGGTTGACGAAAATGCTCGCAGCTACCTTAAGTGAGAAACTCGAACCTCTGGATGCCAGGGGCCTGATACTGAAAAACGTGACATATCCCGGAATGAAGTGGAATGTTGATGCATATGCCAGGGACAGGGCGCTTGAGGAAATCCATGAGCTTTTTATTGGACATGAAATAACAGCACGAATATTGGAAGAAATTGAAGGCGGGATGATTTGACTAAATCGCCAAGTTTTATATATTTCAAAGCTATTCTAATACTGATTAAAGCCTGTCTGGTAGGGCATAGCAGTAAAGAATTAACGAATTAACTATTTCTGCGAAGTCTCACCGCTGGCAGGCGAAGATCAAAAGTTAAGGATGTGTGACCAGATGTCAGATCAGGAGAAAAGCGCCCCGGTTAAGGTCGGGGAAACCTATGATGTATCGATAGACGCCATCGCGAAACAAGGTGACGGAATTGCAAAAGTTGAAGGGTTTGTGATCTTTGTCCCGCAGACGAAGGTTGGGGATAAGGTCAAGATCAAAGTTAATAAAGTCATGCGAAAATTCGCATTCGGGGAAAAGGTACAGTAAATAAGAAGCGATAAAATAATCCTGCTTTAGTTATTTACTTTTTATATTTTTAATAGATTTCCTTGTTGTATTTTTTCCGGTTCACTCTTCAGGTGTCCCCGTTCCCTGCTCTTTTTTGCTCCTTTTCTCGGCCTTCGCCCCAGCCTGGGCAGCAAACACATTCAGCAGGTCTGTCAGTTTTTCATACTGCGCAGTCTCAATATGCGAATACCGGAGCGGCTTCTTATGCTTCCTTGTATCTTTTTTGAGCTTCTTGTACAATTCATCAGAGCGCGATGCGAGTTTCACATCAGTCGTCCCTTCGATAAGTAAAACACCCGTTGCGCCATTTTCAAAAGCGGCATTAACAACATCGGCATCCAGAATGTGGATGGATGGCACGCTTACGAACCTGACTAATGACGAGTACTGCTTCCGGTTGACGCCGGCAATATCGGCAGCCGCATAGGCATAAGGATCGATAAATACGATCACTCCGGGCCCTTCGCCCAATATTGCCTTAAGCTGCGCTTTCAACTGGTTGCGCGTGAAATTCCTTATCTCGATGCCTTTTATCGGACATTCAGGTACGCAGATACCGCAGCCTGTGCATGCAAGGGGAGACAGCACCGCTTTTCCGCCTTCAAGGCTAAGAGCATTGTATGGGCAGGCGGTTACGCATGAGCCGCACCCGTTGCACTCAAGTATCATCGGTTTTTCAGGCGGGATAAATATCTTACCTTTTCCGAGGAACTGCGAAACCTTATGCGCTGCGCTCATGCCTTCGGTCACAGAATCATGTATGTCCTTCGGGCCAAGCGCACAGCCTGCTGCAAATACGGACTGGTTAAGGGTACTTACCGGGTCGAGCTTGACATGCTTTTCCTCGACAAACCCGTCATCCCCGAGCGGGACTCCGAGCTTGTCAGCAAGTTCCTTTGTCCCTGCTGACGGAATAAGCGCAGGACACAGCACTACCATGTCAAATATTTCGCGCCCTTTCCTGCCAAGCTTCGTGTCCTCGTACTGCACCATGAGCGTATTATCCGGCCTGGGAATGATCTCAGCCACTTTCCCGCGCACATAATTTACTCCTTTCTCCTGGGTGTGTTGATAGAACTCTTCAAACCTCCTGCCCGCACTTCGCATATCGATATAGAAAATCCATGCTTCGGCATCACCTTTCATCTTCTTGACAAGCTGCGCCTGTTTCTGCGAGTAGATACAGCATACTTTGGAGCAGTATTTCTTCCCCCTGCCAGTGAAATCCCGGCTTCCTGCACACAGCACGAATGCCACCCTGTTGGGGAACGACCCGTCAGCTTTCTGTAACCTCATGCCGGTTTTGCTCCTTGCCGAGAGCATCTCTTCAAATTCCACGGCAGTGAGGAGGTTCGGGGAAGGATAGTGGTACTCTTCAATGAACGATGGATCTATCGGCTCAAAACCTGTTGCGATCGCAACTCCCCCGACCGAGATCGTGCTTGTTTCTTCCTTGGCATCAAGGTTGACAGCATCCCTGGGACAAACTTTCACACAGGCGCCGCAGTTCTTGCATTTGGACATGTCTATCATATACGCCTGCGGAACAGCCTGGTCAAAGGGCAGGAATATTGCGCCAGTCGGGCATTTTCGTGCGCATGCGCCGCAGGATATGCATTTCTTGATGTCAACATAGCGGGGACTGTGCTTTAGTGTAATGGAGTAGTCCCCCGGGCTTCCGCTCACTTCTGACACTTCGGTCTGGGTAAAAGTAGTAATGCCTGCATGGTTGTGAACGGCCACCATTTTCGGCGTGAGAATGCACTGCGAACAATCAAGTGTGGGAAAGGTCTTTGAGAGGCCGATCATGTGGCCTCCGAGGAAAGGCAGTTTTTCTATCAGAATTACTTCATGGTTATCTGCAAGTTCAAGGGCTGTCGTGATCCCAGCTATCCCGCCGCCTATTACCAGCGTCCTGTCAACCAGTTTTTTTTCAAGCGGCACAAGGGGTTCCAATGAGCCTATCCTGGCCACGGCTCCTTTTATTAATCCCCTGACCTTCGGGTTTATTCCTTCTTTATCGTGTACCCAGCTTGCCTGTTCCCTTATGTTGGTGATCTCAAGAAGGTTCGGATTCAGACCAGCTTTTTTTGCCATGCCCCTGAAAGTCTCAAGGTGCAGCTTGGGAGAACATGAACCGATGACGACGCGGCCCACTTTACCTTTCTCGATGTCGTTCTTTATCCTTTCCTGGCCCTGGCTGCTGCACAGGTAATCCTGGATGTTAACAACAACATCCTTGTTCTCTTTCAGGCTTTCCGCAACCGCCTGCAGGTCAACGACATCGCCTATATTCCCGCCGCACCTGCACAGGTACACACCGGTTTTTGGCGATTCGCTCACCGGGGCGTTCTTAGATGATTCATTTTCCGGCATTGCTTCCTCCAATCTTTGCTAACAATTTTCCAGCCGGAACGAGGTGTTTATCCAGTCCGAGTTCTTTGGGAGACAAACCCATGGCAAGTCCCATGAGCTGCGTGAAATAAATAATCGGCATGTCGAGACTTATATTATATTTTTGCTCTACTGCTTTCTGTTTTGCATCAAGCTGGAGATGGCACATTGGGCATGTTACGACCATGCAGTCAGCACCTGATTCTTTTGCCATTGCAAGAAGATCGCGGGCAAGACTAAGGGCAAGGTCTTCGTTCGTAAGGAGAATCGGTCCTCCGCAGCATTTTGTCTTATAGTAGTACTTTACGGGTTCTGCCCCCAGGCTTGATATCAGGTTATCAAGTGATACCGGATTCTCGGGGCTGTCGAATTTGTTCTCAGGCCTCGTCAAAAGGCACCCGTAGTAAGGTACAGCCTTTATCTTTAACGGGTTTTTAACCTGTTCCGCCAGTTTCCCAAGCCCGAAATCGTTTACGATTACTTCAAGAAGGTGTTTTGGCTTTGTGTTGCCGTCATATTTTGCAGTAAGTGCCTCATTTATTCTGGTTCTCAAAGCCGTGTCTTCAAGCGCTGTCCGGGCGCGCATCAGGTTTGAGTAGCAGAGGTTGCACGGGGTTGCCAGGTCAAGACCCTTAGCTTGCGCCAATGTTCTTGCGGACAGGCCCACCCTCACAGTCCTGTCGTCAACATGGAGGGCGCCGCAGCAGTTCCAGTTCCTGACCTCTTCAAGTTCAATTCCCAGGCGCCTGAATACAGCTTCCACAGACATGCGGTAATCCACAGCAGTGCCGTGCTGAGCGCATCCGGGATAGTAGGAATATTTCATTTCGAAACCCCCTCTTCACCCTCGTCTTTTTGTTTTTGTATCGGTTCTTTGGTTTTGCTTTCTTTATAAGCTTCTTCTTCCGCCGTTTTCTCAAGCTTGAAAATAGCATTTAATTCGCGGGTATCTTCCATCCTGTAAGATGCAAGTGGAAGTTTTCCCTTGAAAATGAGAGACAGCCCGAAGGGAGCCTGTTTTATCACACCCGGTTCTGACAGACCGTATTTTGAGATTAACAAGAATTCTGAAGCTTTTCCGTTTTTCCTGACAACATCTGAAAATACCTGGTCGAATTTCGAGTTTTTATTCTTTATGCCTTCGGCTATCGCTATGGGTTTTAACGCTTCCATGAGTTCAGTGGGCCTGATACCCCTGGGGCAGCGCACTGAGCATGAAAAGCATGATGTGCATATCCAGATAGTGTTGCTGTTCAGGACTTCCTGCTTGAGACCGAGTTGTATCATGCGCACAAGCTGGCGCGGCGTGTAGTCCATTTCGTGGCTGACAGGGCATGAGCCCGCGCATATCCCGCACTGCATGCATGTGGGAATTTTTTCGCAACCCGGTGACTTTAAAATTAAGTCACGGAAAGCTACGTCTCTGGATTCCGGGAAGATTGTTTCTTTTGCCATAACTTGGGGGAAAGCACATGAAGATTTTATTTTATTTATATTTTGGCATCTAATATTTGTTCGGTTATTTACGAACAATATATTGGTCGTTGTCATTAAATAACTTGCGGTCTGGATGTTTTGGTGATGTATAAATAATAAGATACTAAAAGATAAATACTATTAATTTAATCATAATGTATCGAGACATGGTACTATCTTTCAATATTTTTAGAAAAAAGAAAAATATTCCCGAAAATACGCCCGATACGCTGAAATCGCAAAAGGAGACCGGTTTTTCAGCAGACGCCGGGAACAAAGATAAAAGCAAGGACACCTCATCAATGTGGAGCGATAAGGGAAATTCTTTGATTGAAAGCAGTATGTATGCGGAAGCTATAACGTGTTTTAACAAAGCCCTTGAGATAAACCCTGGTTCTGCTGAGGTCTGGAATAATAAAGGCCTGGCACTGGCAAGGACAGAGAGACATGCGGAAGCTATACAATGTTATGATAAGGCACTTGAACTCAAACCTGGCGATTCTGAAGTAATGTACAATAAAGGTATTGCACTGGCACAGCTCGGCCGGTCTTCAGAAGCCATAGAATGTTATGATAAAATGCTTGGTACAAATCCCAGAGATTCCGATGCCTGGTGCAGTAAAGGGGATGTTCTGTTTGAAAGTGGCAGGCATGAAGAAGCCCTTCTTGCTTACGACAAATCAACCGGGATCAATCCTAAAAACGAGACTGCATGGAATAACAGGGGATTGGCCCTGGTAAAACTTAACCGTCTTCCCGAAGCTATCGAATCGTACGATAAAGCCCTTGAAATAAATCCGAAAATTGAAAAAATCTGGAGCAATAAAGGGCTTGCTATTGCAAAAATGAGGGAAACCGAAAAGAAAATCGATTTACAGAATATTCCCTTTGCGTTTCAGGTTGACGAGAAACAGATTCCAAATTTCAGGAATCCCGAAATCGTTACTAACAAAAAGGAACCCGAATCCGGGTCGCCTGGTAATGATTCAGTTATCGGTCCATCATCAGGACTGGAAAAACAACCTGCTTCCATGCCGATTGAAGAGAAGTCAAGTCTGTTGATACAAACCAATCATGTTGAGAATCCTGGAATCGTTCCTGAGATAGAAGGAGTTCTACCTGGGATACCCGGCAAGGCGCCACTTCAGAGTGTCACCAATGTGTCAACAATTTTAGAAAAAGTGATAATCCCTGTGCAGGAAGACGGGGATAAAATAATTCCTGTTATCGAAAACCGCATGGAAGAGAAGGTTACCGGATCAGAAAAGCCGGAATACAAACATGAAGCCATCCCGAAAGAGACGAATGTAAATGAAGCGCAGAAATATCTTGTTTCAGGAAATTCCCTTTTTTCTCAAGGGAAATACAGGGAAGCAATAGAGTCTTTTAATAAAGCGCTGCAGATAGATGCCGAAAATGCAACCGCCTGGAATAATAAAGGATTGTCGCATGTTAAATCAGGAAAGATCGATGAAGGGATCGATTGCTATAATAAAGCCCTCGATATAAATCGAGGGGATTATATTGTCTTAAATAATAAAGGGAGTGCATTTTATAAAAAAGGGAATGTCAGTGAAGCACTGAAATGCTATAAAACAGCTTTTTTATCAAATTCTGATAGTAAAGCTGCAATGCGCGGCATGGAAATCTGCCTGAAATACCATAATGCACATTTACATTGACATTATTATCATGGTTAGCTTTATTATATAAGAGCAATAAAAGCGTTTTAAGTTAGAATATGCCTAATATTAAAAAAGTTTCTACAGCGCAAGCCATCCTGAAGCAGCATTACTCTGAAAAACCGCAGGATGTTTTAATAGCTGATAAGGTTCCGGAACAGTTAACTCGAACCATTGCGATTCCAATCCTTGACCGTAATCTGGGTGGCGGGTTGCCGTCAGGTTCCATGGTATATATATATGCCGACGCCAAATCCATGGCGGAGGTCTTTTTATACCAGTTTACGCAGGCCCGAAAAAGTTATTATTTCTCAAACGAGAGACACCCCAAATACGTATTGCGCGATATCAAGAATTACGGGTTTAAACAGGATAATATCTCATTCGTGGATATCTATAGTGAATATTATATCACGGCGCATGGAGAAATGGTTGACAATATAGGCAATGAGTTCGTCGATGCCAAGATTGTGGAATTTACAGAATCCAACGTGAAAAAAATAATGTCGGAACGTGAAGAAAGTGCTGACATAAATTTAATTTTTGACTCGTTTTCTTTTTACCTCAACCTGAATGTCAATCCGGGTATAATCAAAAGGCTCATGAATGTGATCTATGAAGCAACTAAAGACCTGAATTGTCTGTCATTTTTATATGGTCTCAAGGATACACATGAAAAGGCTCTTGATAATGAGATCCTAAAATCGTGCGATGTGATATTTGATATCGACATTGACAGGACCTCGGATAAGATCTCAAGCCGGCTGTCAATACCAAAGTTGAGAGGTAAAATCCCGACAACCGAGATGCTTAAGTTCAGGGTAGGGGAAGGCATTCAGATCGATACGACTAAAGATATCGCCTGAGATCATTTTGTTCGACATGTCTTGCACGCGGGATCCGGATCGTATCTCCGCAGATTGTACCATATTTGCGACGAAGCTCTGAATATTTATATTTCAAAAAAAAACTTAATTCAGGATGAGCGGTTGATTTAATATATTCTTCAGTATATGTATTTATCAGTTTGTCGTATTTTTTTCGCGAACTGCCGTGGGCATAATTCTTGCCTGGAAAACGCCTGATGTCCCCGTTAAATTGGGGGGAGATATGGTATAATTCATGCAGCACTGTTGAAAGTTTGTTTTTATAATCGGCATGGTTCAGGAAACGGGGTAAATGAAAATATACTATGTACAGGATTTTGTTCCCGTTAACATTCACATCAGGCGCGGTATATTCAATTCCGCGGACTCTTTTTGCTCTCAAACCTCCTTCGAACCTCATTGGCCTGAGTTTGGCTACAACGCCATTCCTGCTCCCGTTAGAGGATGATATCGCAACAAAAATATTATTGAGAACGATATGGGCAAAAAAAGGATGGGTTCTGACGATATCCTCCACAAGAAGCTTCATGTTGCCAGTAAAATCAAAACCTTCCAGGCTATTTTTTCCTGAGTTTCCTGGCAGCATCTTTTAACGCCTCGATCCCGGGCAGTTTTTCACCTGCCAGGAAATCAATGCAAGCTCCACCGCCGGTGCTTACGTGGGAAAATTTATTAGAGATTCCAAGCTGCTCGGCAGCCGCTGCTATATGTCCTCCACCGATTACAGAGAATCCCGATTTTGCACCAGCTCTTATGAGTTCCTGTGTTCCCAGGGCAAATGCGTCTTTTTCAAACACACCCGCGGGGCCGTTCATCACCACAGTCTTTGCTGCAATGATTTCCTTAGAGAATCTGACCATGGTTTCAATACCTATATCGTGTATGGGCAGTTCGGTATCCAGGTTGTGGACTTTTTCTTCGACCCGCTCATCATTTTTGTTAAGGGCAACGTCAACAGGCATCCCGATATTTTCCCCAAAACGGTCAAGGAGTTCACGTGCAATGGTTATCTGGTCGGTATAACCCTGTTTTTCAATAAAACCCGTATTTGCGCAGCCTATCTTCACACCAGACGCAGCAAGGAAGACGTTCGCCACGACCCCTGTTACAAGAACTTTGTCTGCGCAGCCTTTTTCAAGTACGTTTTTTGTGACTTTAATAGAGTCGTCCACTTTCGTACCGCCGAGCACATAGATACATGGCCGTTCGCAGCAGGATAGTCCCCTGTTCAGGGAATCTATCTCTTTTTCCATTACTCTTCCTGCAATGCTTGGCAT
>CABMIA010000185.1 GCA_902386085.1 uncultured archaeon | reverse complement strand
TTAGCTCCTAAATGTTCGGGCTTATTATGATACTATCGTTTCCCGTGAGCTTATTGCAGGATTCAATTATCCTGTCTTTGAAATCCTATTCGGAATAGAGGAGATGCGTTGGACAGGAGCAGTCGGTGCACCCGAATCCCGGAACACGATCTGCGAATTTCGCAAGCGTTCTTGCAACGGCGCATTCAAGGGCTTCACCTGTTGGCAAGAGTACGGCACACACGACGCTGGAATGGGGCAGCAGGTAATCGATATGCCATTTCCTTGTGCGGTTTTTGCCTGAAGCTACATTGAAATGCCTTGTTACGCGCTTGAACCCACCTGTTCCGAGGGCTGAGCCGATGTAGGCATAATAACCATTTTTGAAATTCAGATTTCCAAGCTTCCCGATTTTAATACCTGCATTGTTATCCAGTTTGAGGATTAATATGTAAACTCCTTTCATGCTGTTCAATCTAATTTGTCATTATTCCCATGTTTACGCACTGAAATGGTATCCATAATAAGCTTTATGCATTAGAAATCATTTAGAGCAAAGGCAAATTATGGCACAGAAATGCGAGGGTTGCCCAGGCCGGTCAAAGGCGTTGGATTTAGGGTGGGGGAAGATACCCATATAACTCCACGAGAAATGAGTTCATGTATAGCGATTTTCTGCTCTTTTGCATTTTCTCTTAAGATGCCGTGTAAAGACTCTGATTAATACCGATGTCCAACCGATTTTACTCATTCTATTCGACCTTCTTTGCTATTCCTTCCAAGGATGCAAGCACATTGATTTAGACATTTGAATAAGAAACAAATCTTTACTGCATTTGCAAGCCCAAGAAATGCAAATGTCCAAGGGATAAGAAAGGGCGGTTCAAGAAAGTTGAGATAGGAACTCCTGAACAGGAAGTTTTATGCCACTAAGACTAATAAAAGGAAGCTGAAACAACAAAAATAGGTGACAGAATGGGCAGAGTGTTTATGTCTCACAGTAAGGATGACGAAGCAGGAAGAACTTTTTTTGCTAAATTCTTTGATTCATCAGACCATAAAGCATATTGGTATTCATGGGAAGGACCAAAACCCCCACACGCAAAAACAATTTTAGATGCTCTGAAAGCTTCTGATTCATTGTTTGTTGTGCTCTCAAAACCAATGGAGAAAACCCACACTCGTACTTGGGTTAGTTACGAAGTTGGCTTAGCTGCTGCATTAAAGTTAAATGTATGGGTCTTTGAACCAAAAGATGAAAAAATCGATGTTCCCATTCCATATGTTACTGGTTATATTCAATATCCAAAAAAAGTTAATACAAAGAAAACTTTCCCTTTTTTTCCAATAGTCGAAAGTGCGGGGACTACAATCCCTACAGACCAACCCGAAATAATGCCAAAATTCAAAATCACTCACTGTGGAAAAGAAACTTGTAAAGCCACTTTTTATAGATTTGTGTATGGCAAGAAATATAAATGCCCAGTTTGCAGAGGCGAACTTATCGTCAGTGAGCTTGATACTTCTGATATTATATATATGTTTAAAGATAGAGCTGCAACCTTTAATGATAGTTTAGATGATATTATACTGTAGGGTGAGTATAGAGGTAGAGCTGCGTTTGAAGAAGCAACCTTATCGTCAGAGAGCTTGAAAAAAACCATGATTTGAAGTCTTATTTTCCATTTCTACAACCACAGAGGAAGATTAAGAATAATTTGCGAAACACTTAGCAATCTATAAATCTCGTTACGTTCAAAATGCTGGGCTTCCCTCCCACCATTCCAATCGCATGATTTGGGAAGAGCCTCCACCTATTTTACGTTGTCTTTGGGCTGCCAGTCGGCTCTGGGAACCAGTAAACCACAAAAAAACATAGTATGAAATGGCAAAGGCGTGGTTCTAAAAGGAGACGCAGAGCACGATAAGAAAAGGTATTACCTTAGAGTTAACTATATTAATCTCGATAGCCGATTACTGGCCTGGTCGCAAAAAATGGGAAGAAATGATGCTGTAGCAAAGTTGGTTTTGGCTGTAATTGTAATATGGTTATTTTTATACATATTAAAAGAAATAGCAAAAGCAGGCGTCAAAGGGCAGGATGTTACTATTCACAGGTGTGGAAATTGCAATTGGGTACTTAAGCTAAATCAATCCCCATGTCCAAATTGTGGGTATAATGTA
Source organism: uncultured archaeon (assembly GCA_902386085.1). Classification (GTDB taxonomy): domain Archaea; phylum Halobacteriota; class Methanosarcinia; order Methanosarcinales; family Methanoperedenaceae; genus Methanoperedens. The sequence goes on along the minus strand of CABMIA010000185.1, from coordinate 28,231 downwards.
AGATGGGGCTAATCAATGAATGAGCATTTTGACGCAGTTATGTGTTGCAGGGTATTATTAGCATAAATATGGATGAAAAAGAAACTGAAGTCAAAACAGAAAAACCAAGAACATTAATGGTATTTGTTGTTTTTATAATCAGCTTATACGTCCTCCTCACAGGAATTTATTCCGATGTGAAAAACCCGCTATTGATTGCTCCTTTTATTCCTTTGTTCATATTGACAAGCTGTATATTAATGGGAATCGATATAAAAACGCTCAGAGAAATAAGAATAATCAACTGGAGATAAAACTGCTAATTTTGCGTTAGAAGCATTAATCTTATTTTTACAAGGAATCCTATAAAAAAGCTGGAGAATCAGTTAAGGTCCGATAATTGATCTTCACCATTAACTCCCATCAAAAGAATTACTAAATTTTGTTTATCAAAGAAAGGCAAGAAATTTCGTAATTGAATCTATTTCTCTTTGTAGTGATATGTCTATATTATTATTTAAAGATTTTAATTTTTCATTGATTTTAATTATATTATTTTTAATTTCTGTTGTAGGATTTAATAGATATGCCGTCTTGTAATACCAAAATGCTTCGCCATAATTTTTAGCATTAAATTTTAAATTACCAATTTTATTATAATAATCAGATTTTATATTAACTTTATTAAATATGTCCCCAAATTTTTGGTCTAAATCATTAATATCATCAAATTTTATCCATTCCAAACCACCCAAATCTGATGGTCTCTTTTTATTATTTCCACCCATTAAGTAAACAGATTTTCCAAATGTTTGAGCAATTCCAATTTCGTAAAAAATATTTGGGACACTCCTAATAGGAGTTTTCGAAGTATATAATGCTATTGAAAATGACGTTGCTTGTATATACTCACAAATTTTACACAACATATTTCCGGTATTAAATTTGTTTTTTGCGATTTCCAGTGAAAAATCATTTCTTTTTAAAATAGAACGTAATGTTTCTTCAATATTAGTGATTTCTTCATAAGAACCTTCATTCTTGTTAAGATAAGCTGTAATTAAAAAAGCAGATTTTGGAATAAATTGTATGTGCTTATCACATTCATCTCCATTATTAGGACAAATAATTATCATTTTTTAATTCTTCACTTAGGATTAGACCCTGCGAATTCCTTTATATTTCCCCTCTGTTTTTTTATGAGCGATTATTTTCCCAGTATCTGTATCGATTTTCACCCATCTTCCTGTTCGAGGATTGTAAGCTTGGACTCGATCCTTCTTATTAGTCATACAAAATACCTTCATTTATACATTTTTTTTTGAGCCTAATACTTTTCTTTTCTATTGTAATAGTCGTTATTTTTGATATTTATTTCTTTTTATATCAACATAATATCTTCAACCCTGCCTTTTCATAAATATCTTTCAAGACTCTGGGCTGAAATCGCTATAATGTCTTGCAAAGCCTCCTATAAGCTAACAAAAACAAAATTCACTTTTGAACCTTGTCTATTCTCGTTCTAATTATATAGTTGTGGATAAAATTTTCTTTGCAGCTTCTAGAATGACACGTTTTTCTTCAGAATCTAAATAAATAAGCCTCTTTTCAGCTTCTAAAATGATTCTACTGCATGTATAATATTTGGGGTTTCCAATTGTATATCAACCAGTATATTGCAATAATAGCAATAGCAAACCCCAGAACCCTTATTTCACTTGCGAATACCGAGCGCAATAGAGCAAGATTGTTCCTCTTATCAGAATGATTTAACCAATATTCTTGAAGTAATCCTTTTGTGATATGTTTTTTGCCTACGCTTCTTTTGAATTGGTTATAACAACACTTATATGATTTGATTGTAGTATCAGATAAACCCCTTAATTTCAAAATGGTATCGATACCGTTTTTGCCAGCTTTTTCAAAAAGCTGTTGCGAGGGTTGCCCAGGCCGGTCAAAGGCGTTGGATTTAGGGTCCAATCCCGTAGGGGTTCGTGGGTTCAAATCCCATCCCTCGCATCTCTTATTTTGGTGCAAGCATCAAATCAGGAGTCGTTACAGGGATATCTGTCCTCCCTTCAAAATGTTTCACATTCCACGTAACAAATTTAGAACAATTATGCTCTTCAGCCACATTCAGTATCAATGCATCCATAAAATTCATTTTTAACCTAATTTTTATAAATGTTTTATCTAACATCTGTTCCATAAAAGCTTCAGGAGATTCGTATGCTGTTGAAGGAAACAATATTTTTATATTATAGACTTCAGGGAATCCCTTAAGCAATTTTTTCAATTCGGATGTGTTCAGGTTATAGGATGCTATGCCAAGAAGTTCAAACAAATTGTAGATCGAGGTGCACTTATCCTTTAAATCGTTGTTCAGGAACTTTTTCGCAGTGCTATACCTGTCATCATCTTTGAAGAGTTTTTCGATCACAAAAATATCCGTGTCAATGAAAATCATTTTCTTCCCCTAAGTTCTTTCATCACGCTCTCTGCACTTGTCCCGAAACGCTCTTTCCATTCCCCTCCCCGCCTGATTTTCTCCCAGAGAGCATCGATGTCTCTGGCCGAGTAGTCGCACTTGACATGTCTTCCGTGCAGTTCTTCCCTTATGAACAGAGCCACATCGCTCTCAGTTTGACTCATGCCCACAAAATGTCGCACCGCGTCGATGATTACCTCGCTTTTATTTTTGTAGAAACCTTTCTTGACAAGGTCTTCGATATTTTTCAGTATTGCAGATGGCATTCGTACCTGTACTACATTTGTTGTCATACGTTATTAAATATGATTTGATATACAAATAAATAACGATTGATGCAAATAATACATTCCAGATTCCTAACAGATGCAGTTATAAATAAAATAGAACTATAGAGATAATGAAAATGACACCAAAAGCACTCGTCCTCACAGGCTACGGCATAAACTGCGACATGGAATTAGCACATGCCTTCAAACTTGCAGGTGCGGACGCGGAGCGAGTGCATCTCACAGACCTCATCAACGGGACAAAGAAACTCTCGGATTTTCATATCCTGGCGCTGCCGGGTGGATTCTCATTCGGGGATGATATAGCGTCTGGCAAAGTCCTTGCCAACATGATAAAATACAACCTTGGCGAACAGGTCGGGGATTTCATAGATTCCGGGAAGTTGATCATCGGCATCTGCAATGGTTTCCAGGCGATGGTAAAGATGGGGCTGCTGCCGGCTTTTGATAGTGATTACACCACACAGGAGGTTACACTCACTTTCAACGATTCTGGCAGGTTCGAGGACAGGTGGGTGCACCTGCGTGCCAGTGCAGGTTCAAAATGCGTATTCACAAAAGGAATTAACAGCATCTACCTGCCGGTTCGACATGGAGAGGGGAAGTTCGTTGTCAAGAACCCGCAGGTGCTTTCACGATTGAAAAAGAACAACCACATCGTCTTCCGGTATGCGGACAGAGATGGAAATCTTGCCGGATATCCCCATAATCCCAACGGCTCGGAGGATAACATCGCAGGAATATGCGATGAGACAGGCAGAGTTTTCGGAATGATGCCGCACCCTGAAGCGTTCACGCACAGGACTAATCATCCATCATGGACAAGAGAAGAATTACCAGAAGAAGGGGCAGGTGTTGCGATATTCAGGAACGCGGTTGAGTATGCAACGGAAAGGTTGTAGCCGCTCTATTCTAAAAACGAATCTTCACCTTACTGTCAACTGTCGAAACAATATCTTGCAGTTCCTGTTTTTTTGATTCGATGCTTAATTTAAGTGAGTCAAAATTCTTTTTTGATATTTCCAGTTCTTTTTCAACAAGAGCCAGTTTATTGTGTAATTCAGTACTCCTTTTGTCCAGGTTATTTTCCTTAGCTGCAAGATTGAGCCTGGAGATATCATTTTTCTTCGCCTCGATTCCCTGTATAAGAGTTTGATACCGGTCTTTATATGAGCCGAAAGATGCCTCGACAAGCCCTATTTGTTCAAGCATCTTATTTTTTTTATCCGAAGCGATGTCCATTACGTCGCTTTCAATTATCTTTTTAAATTCAAAAAGGAACCCGGGATTTATGCACTTCGGATCTGTCAGGCATAAATGGAGACCTTTTTTGACGTCTGGCGCCATGGTATATCTTCCGCTTTCGCTCAATTGCCGAAGCCTTCCCAGAGCTTTATTCAGGGGCAGGACCAGGGCATTGATCTCGGATTCCGTTTCTTCTGCCTTTTTCTCAAGATCTGCGAGTTCATTTCTGTAACTGAGGTATTGTTTCCATTCATTACTTTCCTTCAGTCTTGAAAGATCATTACGAGTATCTTCGATTTCCTTTTTCAAACGAACGACAGTTTCATCGCTGTCCTTAATGGTTTTTTTCTCTTTTTCAATATCAGAATGCATATTTTTGATGGCCTTAGTTGCATCTGACACATGCTCGAAAGCATCAATTGTTTCTTTATTTTCATTGATGGGATCCATAAGCTGGTTCAGAAGCCGCCCGAGAGCATTCACATCCCCGATCACATCTCTTGACTCCTCGAAAAACACCATTTTTGTATACTGGTAACTTTTCATTATATTTTCAAGGCATACTGTCAGGGTTTGCATGGAATTTTCATGGAAACCAACTACAGTTTTAATGTCAGAGTCATCCGGGATGGTTATATTTTCTATAAGCATCCTGATCTGTTTTACCATGTTATCCCTGTTACTCGCAGCGATTTTCACCAGTTTGAGATGAAATCTTCCTTCTGGCGTTGATTTCTCAAGCGAAGCCGTGCTTTTCTTAATTTTCCCAAGCGCGTTCTCGATATCCGGATACAGGGAAACTGCATGCCTGCTTACTTCTTCGGATATTTTTCCTGACCTCGACTCAACCCAGCCCGTAAGTTCATCAAACCCTATTTCGGGCGAAGCTTGTTCCTTTTTCCCAAAAATCCTTTCAATCCAGTTCAACTTAAACCCTTCTCGTTTATACTCACAATTAGCAAACGTATCAAATATAAATACTCGCATTATCAATTAGCGTATTCCATGAAACTCTCGATCCAGAAATCGGAAGTAAAAGGAACCGTCAACGCTCCTCCATCGAAAAGTTATACGCACAGGGCGATCGCAATAGCGGCACTTTCAAAAAAAGCACAGGTCAACAATCCGCTGATTTCAGAGGATACAAAGGCCACCATAAGGGCATCCGAGGCTTTCGGGGCAAATGTAGAGACAAGAAAAGATTCGCTCATAGTCAGGGGGTTTGACGGGAAATTAAAAATCCCTGACAATGTGATCGATGTGGCCAACTCAGGGACCACGCTTCGCATAATGACAGCAGTCGCATCGCTTGTGAACGGCGCTACGGTTCTAACCGGGGATGCCAGCATAAGGACAAGACCGAATATACCGCTTCTCAATGCGATAAACGACCTTGGGGCCGAGGCGTTCTCCACGCGCGCCAACGGCATGGCGCCGATAGTGGTGAGGGGTAAGATGAGAGGAGGACACGTCCATATCGACGGCTCCATGAGTTCCCAGTTCATTTCCGCACTTCTTATCGCATGCCCGTTCGCAGAGAACGAGACAAAAGTCATGATAAAAGGGGAACTGAAATCCCGCCCTTACGTCAATATCACGATCGATATGCTAAAAGGCGCAGGCGCTGAAATAATCGCCGAAAGCCCGGACGAGTTTACCATCCCGCCTGAGCAGGAGTACGATATGAAGTCGTATAACGTTCCAGGTGATTTCTCTTCAGCTTCCTACATGATGGCTGCTGGGGCGCTGTGCGGAAATGTTACTATCAAGAACCTCTACCCTTCTGAGCAGGGCGACTCGGCGCTGATCGGGATACTCCGGAAAATGGGAGCGCAGATCTCATGGGATGAGACAAAAGGCGAGGTCAGGGTTAGCAAGAGCAGGCTGAAAGGCATCACGGTGGATGTCGGGAAGACGCCGGACCTTGTTCCCACGCTTGCGGTTCTGGGCGCGGCATCGGAGGGGACGATGGCCATCGAGAACGCAGAGCATGTGAGATACAAGGAAACTGACAGGCTCCATGCAATGACTGTTGAACTGAAAAAGATGGGCGTTGATATTACAGAGGAAAAAGACAGGTTGATCATTAAAGGCGGGAGCATGAAGGGGGCAGAAGTTCACGGCTGGGACGACCATCGGATCGTGATGGCGCTGGCAGTGGCCGGGATGGTGGCAGGGGGGACGACTATCGATACGGTGGAGTCGGTGAGCATCTCTTATCCTGGATTCTTTGAGGATCTGAAGGGGATTGGCGCAGGCGTTGAGTCGCCTGAATTATAGTCGATAAAAATCGAGGTAACATTCTGACTGTTATACAAAATGCTTCTACTTCCGGGATTGAGTGGTTGAAACACCAGAAAATCGAGGAAATTAAAGATTTATCCAGAGCCGTCCAGGCATTGTCGTTATGGGAAGAGACAACTTCAGGCCTGATTGAAATACTGTTATCAAAGAAAAAAGGCCCATTCTGGGAAACGGACAGATCAGTTTTAGATACGGCAAGAGCGTGCGGTGCGCTGGCCGGATGCGGGATAATCCAATCCGATACTGTAAACTGGATCCTGGAGCAGCAAAAGAACACTAACTGGAGCAATAGCGAGATCGATACCTCATATGCACTGGTAGCTCTTGCAGACGCTGGTATAGAAAACGAGTCAGGATGCGAATGGCTGCGGCGTAATTACGGAGAAAAATGGGAACATGTGGGCACAACATCCCTGATAATCACGGCACTTTTGAAGCAAAACAAGAAAAAATACCATGATTTCATAAAAGACCGCTCACGCTGGCTTCTTTCAAAAAGGCAGTCTGGCGGATGGACTCATATAGCCACAAGCAACCTTGCGATGCAGGCATTGATACTGGCAGGAGAAGCTGATATTGAGTCATCTATACAGTGGCTTTTGGGAAAACAGGATAAAGGCAACTGGGGAGACATCACTTCAACTTCACTCTCGCTGATCTCATTAAAGATGTATCTGGGTTATGAAGTGGTGAGCCTTGCACTTAAATTATTTCTTTAAATAGTTCATTTTGTAGCCTAAAGGTCGACCAATACATATTTATACGGTAAGTTGCATACCGTACACTTATGTTCTTGACATCAATATTAAAGAGGAAAAATGGTGACGATGAGGGTGTAATCATAGCTTTCAGAAATAAACCAAAAACCGAATCTAAGGATATGAAACGATTCTGCAATCGTTTATTTGGATACAAAGATCATTCCCAGAAAGGAAAATATATCTATGAAAGAAAGGGGCTACTGGATGAAATACCCAACATTCTGATCAACCCTATCAGAAGCATAATAATCGTCAAAAGAAATGATGCAAAAAAGGTACTCGAATTTTTAAAAGAATTTGATGCTGAGATATATTGCAAAGAAATCAAACTGCAAAAAGAAGATTTGGAAAAACTTGAAAAAAACAAACCATGAGCACGACCAAACGTGACTGGTTTGAATATAATGAAACAAAAACCCAAAGGTTCCAAATTTTTCTATCTCTATTGTTACTTGTTTTGGATATTGTACCACTTCCATCATTATATAAAGGGAGAGGAAGAAAACCACCGCCAACACGTGATATTATAATATGTCTTATTTTCAAAATATATTATAAAATAAGCTATAGAAACTTGATTGGAGAGTTACGAAAATACCAAAAAGAACTGGGACTGGCAAAAGTTCCCCATTTCAATACTCTGCGTAGGTATATGGTAGATCCAAGAATTACCATTCTACTAGGGATACTTCTGGTCTTTCTACTGCAACCAATAGCTGCATTGGAAACAATATTTGCCTCTGATGCTACTGGTTTCGGCACAGATCGCAAAAGTGAATATTTCAGAGTTATTTTGAAATCACAGGCAAAGAAAAAAGATTCGAAAAATAAAAAACTGCGGCAAAAGACGAAAAAGAAAGATTTTGTAAAACTCCACATTACTATCGGAACGTTTTCCCAGATGGTTGTCTGTGCTGTTTCAACAATCGGTAAACAAAGAGAACCAACGCAATTCAAGACGATGGTAGAAATGGTATCATCAATCTTCAAGATCAAAGAATGGTTAGGAGATGCCGGTTATCTTTCCAGGGAAGCATGTAATCTCGTATCAAAACAACATGGTATTCCTTTTTTCTGGCCAAAATCCAATAGCACTGCTAAGAGCAAAGGAAGTTATTCATGGGCAGACATGATAACCATGTTTAAGAAAAATCTCGAAGTATTCAAGAAACACTATCATCAGCGATCAAAGGTGGAAAGTGTTTTCTTTGTCATCAAGAATTATTTCGGTAGTACTGTGTCTTCAAGAAGGATCGAAGGGCAGTTGAATGAAATGCTGTTTAAGGTTCTTGCCTATAACCTATGTAGATTAGGAGAAGTCGCATACTACATGAAAATCGATGTCAATAGCTCTTTTTTGTATCATAAAAATGATGGTTTTGTGCCTGTGGCAACTTGTGTTTTGCCTCAGAAAGTACGTGGATAACATTTCTTTGAACACTTAATGGATATATTTATTATGTTATTATGACAAAATTATTTTAAAAAGTGCAAGGCTGAAGTGGTGAAATAATATAAAAGATTTCAAGACGTATTATCTACCGTTGTTTCAGCATTCCGGATTGCCTGATGTTTCGCAATAAGTTCTCGGACTTTTGAAACTAACTGAATCGGGACTTCCATAGCTGTTTTCTTTCTATTCTTAAATGCAGCTTCATCTTCTGCCTCGGCTTCATCTTCGTTTTGTTCTTCATAATGAGACAGAACTATTCTCACTCTCTTTTCGTCCCAGCCTTTTGGAAATTTACTTTTCATTTGTTCTTTCGGCTCCTGCGCCTGTATGCTATCAATGGTTTACCAATTAAATCAAAGGCCGTTATGACAAAAATACTTTTTGGCTGAGTATCAAGAACGTAGATAACCCTCAAAAAACGTCCATTTCGGGTCTGGCCTATGGCAACCCGGGAACCATCTTTGCCTGAGCGGTCTTCCGCTGGCTTTAATAAAACGTCCTGAACCTCATCTTCAGATACATGATGGTTATAGATATGGGGTTTACCTGTTGCAGGATCTATGTAGTAACGTATGTTCATATTATAACCAACCCTTTGAAATAATGGAAGCTAAATTTATTACATTATCTTGTTTTTCTTTGTGATGACTTATATGATATCTATTGGAACATAAAAACAAACCGATATTGCGCCATTTATATTCTAACCCTCCGATCTTCCGCGCACAAAGCACATTGGTATATTCTTTGATATCCATAAAAACACCCTCTATAAATCGATTGCAACAGCTTTAAATATATGACAAAAGAATTTTAAAATATCGACAACATAAGGTTTCACATGGCTGGCTCTATTGAGGCTGTTAAGCATTTATCAAAAGATCTTGGAATAAATGAAGATGTTCTCATCCGTGAAGGAATTATAGAATACATTAAATCCAGGATCAAAGCAAGCATGAGGGATAGACTTGAGATCATCTCCCGATATAAAGTATCTTCACTGGAAGAATTTGAAAGAAAGGTAAAAGAAGGCAGTATCCCAGAACATCCCGGCTGGGAGGACTTGATTACTCTTGAAAATCTTGAAAATACAATCAAGAAGCTGAAAAAAGAACTCTCGCATGTTGGAAACATACCTGTTTCTTGAATCAGTAGCGAAGCAGTTCAACGAAGTTGTTCTTGAAACAAAAATAATCAAACTTCCCTCAGGCGAACCTGCTAAACTGAGAATCGAACTGATCGATGGCAGCTTTGCAGATGTCTGGGTCTCGATTTCCGGAAAATATTCCTATCAGTGGGACAGGCTTGAGACCGACGGAACGATATACCGTTAGGATAATGCGCCGCATAAAGCCTGGGCAAATCTAACCACATTCCCGCATCATTTTCATAATAAAGATGAGAAAATAGTGATCGAAAGCGATATGCCTGCTACGCTTGAAATGCAAATGAGAAATTTTATGGAATTTATACGAAAAAAATTAGCACAAGAATCACCCTGAATTATTTTTTCAACCTGTCCTGCGCCGCAGGTATATTCTGCTAAAATGTCCTGAAGGGTTGTTCTCGCGGGTGGGCGCACATTCGCTTTTGCGTGCTCCCTTTAGGGCGGGGGGCAATCCTCATGATTTGTGAGTAATGCAACGGCGATACGTTGCCCTTGCGGAGCGTGCTTTGATGTATGTTATCGCAATGACTCCCAGGCAATCGTTTTTGTGAACAACTTCAAACCTTAATGAACAGAAATCTGCAAGCTTCGCAGTTCGAAGGGTCGCCCAGCCTCCCCACGCTTCAAGGCGCGCCGTCCCCGCAGGGATTCGGCTTTTGCCGAACCTCGGCGGCGCGCCCGGATGTGGGGGCGCTCATACCCGTCTTGGCTCATATACGATAATTGACCGCTAAGAAAATAGGAGATGGATTTTTGTGAGATGGAACAAAATTATCATCAATAGCATTAATATAACAATCATAAATAAATATAGGAAAGTCTTAAATATATAGCTTGAGATGATAAAGCTGAATGTATAGACTTACACAGCAAATTCAAGCTGGTCTTCAAAGTATGAATTTGCAGCCTAATTTGTTGATAGAATATCTACAATCCTTTTTTGGCAATGCTAACTTACAATTCTGGATAACAGCTATTAGTGGTTCAATTTATCAGATTATTGTGGTACACGAGAACATCTTATTCTATTTTAGTTTTGATGGCCGAAAAGTTGATGTGCATACGCTCGGATTACGGCAGATAAGGAGAATTGATGAATCGTACAATGGTAGCCAATACATTATTAATATTTTTGATTCAAATAATAGTAATGTTCCATTCTATTCAGCTAATACTATTCATAATGAATTGAGGAATGACTATCGCCGTTTAGCAAACTTTCTGCTTGTCGGGATGCGCTAACCGATGCCCCCTGAACAGACAAATCAACATGAACAAACAGCATCACTACAAACATCTCAAACAGCGCCTGCCGAACCGACAAGAGGCACAGAGTTTGTTGGACAAGGATTTACTTTTGAGGATAACATTTTAAAAATCAGGCTTAAACCTACATTTAAAAGTAAAACGATAAAAGGGGAAGAAAAGACTATTGGTTTCAGTGGTTCAATAGCCTATTTAGTAGAGCTAATAATTCAATTTTCTAAATATATTACTAAAGGACGTGGTTTATCAAAAAATGGTGTTAATGCGCTGTTATTATTTTTACTAACCGCTGGCTTACTTTATACAAATACCGAAATGCCTAAAACGCTAATGGATGGATTAAAATTATATTGGGTATCCCTAATATTTTTATGTTACTCTCTTGTTGACTTAGCTAACAATAGAGAAGAAATAAATAGATTTTTCAGAAGGCTCGGGCGAAGAATAGAATACACTTATGAAAAAATCATGGATGGTAGTATTAATTATGAGGATTTAGAGTATGAATTGTCTGATTTAAGCTTCAGTTACAATCAAATTAAAGATATTATAAAAAAATTAATTGATAGTGGACAGTTTACTCCAAATATTCAAAGTAGCTTGCTCCTCAATAATTCAATATATCGAATAGATATTATGCAATTAATTCAAGACTCTTTTATTAAACCTGTCATTATTAATCCCGTTCAAGAACAGGAGCAGTTTGAGCAAGGCAAGAAAGCAATTATCGAAACACTTCCAATTAATATCAAATGGACATCCTCGGCTGTATGTATTTTTTTGAGCAAGAGGCGTAAGAATCTATCCAAAGAATATTTGGATGAATTGATAGATAAATACGGAGAATATCCATCAGTTTTGATTGCTATAGGACATTTTTGTCGGTATAAGAGGGGCGAGGATACATATTTTTTTAGAATTGGTACTGAATTTAAATATACAAAGCTTAGGACAAAATTTTCTATGGCTCTATTACTATCAACTACGGCAATATTTTTAGTTTTTGCATTCTCAATGATTAATTTACCAGTCAATGTAAAGCAAAGTTATAGTTTTTATTCAAGTGTAATAATTGCTTTAGTGTTGCTATCCGCTTTAGTCTTTATCTATGTAGCAAATAATGATTTGCTCTGGTCATTAAAAAGCCATTTGAAGAAGTATAATGTAATTAAGGACGATTTTCTTGCAAGCGAAATTATCAGCGATTTGCTTGACTCATTCCAATGATAGATATTGTATCTATCTTAGGATAACTACCAACAAAAAGTTATATGCAGTGAAAGTGTGCAACACATAGACCAAACTACCTACATGAATTGAAACGGTCTCCTGATGATAAACTTAATACTCATTTGTGTTTATGAAAGGGGCACAGAGAGATAATCATGAGCAAGAAAGCAGCAGTAATAAAAGGTGACGGCGTAGGCCCTGAGCTTGTGGATAACATGCTTCGGGTAATGGAAGCGGCAGGAACAAATGTTGAGTTCATCATGTGCGAAGCAGGTGCGGAATGGTGGCAGCAGCATGGCGGGGATTCGCTTATTCCCGAGGAGACATGGGATATTCTGGGCAGCACAGATGCGGGCTTCAAGGGCCCGACCACAACGCCTGGCGGTCCGGGTTCCCCGAAGAGCGTGGCTGTGTCCATCCGCCAGAAATTCAACCTCTATGCCAATGTCAGGCCGATCAAATCATTCCCCAATACCCAGAAGCCGCTCGGGGACGTTGATTTCGTGTGCGTGCGCGAAGGTACGGAGGGTTTTTATTTTGCAAAAGAGATCAGGCTGACGGACGATGTTCTTATCTCTATCCGTAAAATCACAAGGCCTGCCTGCAGGAATGTGGCCAGGTACGCGTTTGAAGAAGCGGTTCGCCGCGGGTGGAATGGCGTGGTGGCGATCCACAAGAGCAACATTTTGAAGGAGACGGATGGGACATTCCTTGAAGAAGTGAAAAAGGCCGGTGAAAATTATCCTGTTGAGGTAGAGGAATACCATATCGATAATATAGCACAGCAGTTGATCAAGAACCCGCAGATTTTCAACCGGAAAGTCCTCCTCTCAACGAATCTTTTCATGGATATCCTGAGCGAGGAGTGCTCTGCCCTTGTAGGCAGCATTGGTCTCATTTACTCTGCGAACATCGGGGATAACTATGCGCTGTTTGAACCTGCCCACGGCTCTGCGCCAAAGTATGCGGGGCTGGATAAGGTGAATCCTGTTGCCACGGTGCTTGCAGGTGCCTGGCTGCTTGATTATCTCGGCGAGCATGAGAATTCGAAAGCGATTTTCGATGCTACAGAGAACGTGATCGCAGAGGGAAAGTACCTGACCTACGACCTTGGCGGAAATGCAAGGTCAAGTGAGATGGTGGATGCGATAATAAGCAAGATCGCATGACAAGAAAAGGTGCGGCACCATACCTTTTAGGTCAATGGCTTGCCCATGCTAAGGCTTAAAGTTATCTAATAGGAGATGCTGTAATACAGACAGGAGCATACCGAAAAATGTTAAAAGAAACTTATTATAACCAATTTAAAGGATGGGGGACAGAGATTCCCAAAGAGGCACATAAAGTATCTGTAATGCGATGTAGCGGCAGTTTTCTCGCACCATCCTGGGACCTACTGAGAGATTCGCAGGCGGGAAGAATAAACTGGGAAGAATATGAAGAGCGATTCAGGAATGAAATGTCATCTTCATTTGAAGCAAGGACGCTTATGAAAGATATCAAAAAACTTTCAAAAGACGCCGATGTTTATCTTGTATGCTCCTGCCATAACAACGAAAACCACTGCCACAGGTTTATTTTAATAGATATGATAAATAAGCTTTGACAGAGGCTTTATTTTTTCATTCGGAGACAGTTAAAACATTACCAGAATAATATGTGCAGGTTTCAGAACATCCGCACAGGGACATTTTATGTATTTTACAATCAGGAATATTCATAAATCTCCTTTGCTCTGCCCCAGTTTCAGTAATATCATTCTTTGAATAGCCAAAATCGGCACAATCTTCTTTAAAAATCATCTTTTTACCTCTTAGGATGTAATCATTTCCTGAAGCTATATAGTTATGTTAATCAAGAATCAAATAAACTGGTATTATTAAAAAAATAATGGCTAAAAAACAGATCGAAGGGATAATATTTCCCCCCGATACAAGGACGCTGGGGTATCGATATGGTTTATATCAGTGCCCGTTTTATTAAAAAATCCGTCTTATTCTATATTCAGTTTATTTTATATTCAGTATCTCTTTGGTCTGTGGTTCTGGTAGCAATCCCTGCAGTATACAGGTCTGTCGCCGGATGGCACAAAAGGTACCTCGGTCTCCTGACCGCAGTCTGCACATGTTGCTTTGTGCATCTCTCTGGGACCCATATGCATATTTCTCGGACCGCTTGGCCTGAAACCGCCTCTATTTTCGTAATTCATGTTGTTATCTCCGTTGATTAATTCTTCTTAGTTTCTGTAAGGGCCGCGATTGCAAATTTTCGCATTACCCGGTCAATCTTTATCGTAACATGGTCTCCGACCTTTGTGCCAGGCACAAAGATCACAAAGCCCTGTATACGTGCTATTCCATCTCCTTCCCTGGCAATGCCCTCAATTGCGACATCGTGGACACCGCCTGCTGAGACAGGAGATTCTCTATCTTGTTCTGTAAACATCTGTTACCTCTGTTTATTTTTAATCAATCTACCTAAAAAAGCAAGAACATAGGGGATTACCCCGCGCTCTATAACTACCTGATAAGCCAACTGATAATACATCAAGCAACGTATTCATATATATATTCTCTGTAACATCGTAACATCGGATTTCAATAAAGCTTATAAACTCAAAAGTCATGGTGGACTGAAATCGCATAAGGCATTTTTAATAAATATTCCGATTATCGGAGGATTATTCAATGGCAAGAAAACCAGGAAGAATGTACAGGAACATCACCCAGCGCTCGTATACAAGACGGGAATATATGGGCGGTGTGCCGGGAAGCAAAATAGTAACCTATGACATAGGAAATTTGAAAGATGAGTTCCCTGTTGAGATATCCCTGATCGCAAAAGAAGCATGCCAGATAAGGCACAGCGCTCTTGAAGCTGCACGCATCGCGGCAAACAGGGTATTACTCGAAGGCATCGGGCCGACGAATTACCACCTGAAGATCCGGGTTTTCCCGCATGAAGTTCTCAGGGAAAATAAGCAGGCAACCGGGGCGGGTGCGGACAGGGTTTCCCAGGGAATGCGCCAGGCTTTCGGGAAAGCAGTAGGCACTGCTGCCAGAGTAAGAGCAGGCCACAAGATCATGACATTAATGGTGAATCCCGCTAATTTCAAACAGGCAAAAAAATCACTTGTCTCGGCAGGGCATAAACTGCCAACCCCGATCAGGCTGATCGTGGAAAAAGGCCAGGAGCTGGCTTTAACCTAAACTATGAACGATTATCTGGCAGACCTTGACAGGGCAATGCTTAAACTCCCTGATATTAACGGTACAGGGGAGCGTTTTGTAGTTCCTGAGCCCAAATTGCTTACTGAAGGAAAGACAACTGTACTTGAAAATTTTGCAGCCATAGCTGATAAATTAAATCGTGATCCTGAGCACGTATTTAAATTCCTTTTGAAGGAACTCGGCACTGCTGGTAAACTTGAAGGTACAAGGGCGATCTTTCATGGCAAGTTCTCAACAGCCGTAGTTTCCGAACTTATTAACGTCTATGTGAGCGATTATGTAACGTGTTCGGAATGCGGCCGCCCTGATACGCACCTGATAAAAAGCGACAGGATATTGACGCTGCGGTGCGATGCCTGTGGCGCACACCGGCCTGTCACGAAACGCCAGGCATCCGTTCTTGTAAAAGAGGCACCTCTGGTGGAGGGCGAAACCTACGAAGTAAGAATAGAAGCTGTAGGAAGTAAAGGCGACGGTATTGCCAAAAAGGAGAAATATACTATTTATGTGCCCGGTTCTGCCAAAGGTGATATAGTTAAAATAAAAATAAAGAAGATTACCGGGAATCTTGCTTTTGCCGAATTTCTTGAAAAGAAAACATAGTTTCATTTTTGATTTTTCTGTTCAGACCATTCAGGATAATGCTTTTCTGCCCATTCTGCATTAACATATCCATAAACAATGCCGTACAGCGACTCGCTATAGTATAAACTGGAAATGATATGGCCTGAGACCAGCAGGATGGAAATAACAGCAAAGAAATCGTGGATTAAGAAGCTTGCCTCCACAAAGTTCACACTGAACATCGATTTCATCCATACAACAGAACCGGATAGCAAAAGCCCGATAACGACAATCAGTGATGCCATAAAATTGGCTTTCTGCCCTCCGTTGAATTTACCGGCAGCGAAAGTTCCTTTCATTCTTAAAAAATCGATGAACCACCTTACATCACCCCTGCTCCACGAAATCAACTCTTTTACATCGTTACGGAGCGATGCGCTGCCTGAAATATAGATGATAACCGGCAATAAAACGAAAGGTAAGGATGCGTATATATGGATAATCCTTATTAATGGGTTTCCAAGAAGTGATTTCGATGTGAGGAAAAGCTGGATTCCTGTTGTGAGGAGCCAGATGAAAATCATGGCGTGAGACCAGTGGAAGACTCTGGCGGTAAAATCAAACCTCAGTATTTTCACGGGTACGACACTCCGTCGGTCTTGTATCCGAGGTTTTCCCAGTAGCCGGTCTCCTGTTCTCTTACAAGAGTAATCCTGTTGACCCATTTCACATTCTTATAACCGAACATCCTCGGCATTACAAGGCGCAGGGGTCTTCCCTGATCTTCGGGCAGCATTTCGTCATTCATCATGTAAGCCAGCATGACATAAGGTTCGAGTGCTTCCTGGATTGAGAGACTGTCGCTGTATATGTCACTTCCCGAATGGAATGTTGCAAATGCCGCGTCCGGCTTGAGACCTGCCCTGTCAAAAATGGTTTTTAACCGCACGCCTTTCCATTTGACATTATCGACAGACCATCCTTCCACACAGTGAAAATCGGATACCTGCTCTTCGCTTTCAAGTTGAAGAAGTTCGTCATAGCTGAGAATAAAGGGCGTGTTTACAAGTCCTTCCACGGTGAGTTTCCATGTTTCTGGGTCAAATGAAGGGGTTTGCTCGACGCTCCTTATGCGGAAACTGTTGATTGTTTTTATGCCTGCTTTTTTGAGGAGGCTTATGCCTGCAATTATTATGCCAAGAAAAATTCCGAGGTATACCAGGAACTTCCTGCGGGTGACAGTATCAAAGGTGGATTTGGATTCTTTTTCTTGAGCCACTGAAAGATTCCCCCGATGTTCTAAAATAGAAAAGCGAATCCTGCTTGGAATTCATGCATCAGATGCAAAGCTATTTCCACTGGGACTTACTCGCTAAATTAATAGTTAGGTTTTAGTTAATTTATAGTTTGCGGGGCGGCGAAAACCACATTAGTAAGACAATGTTGAAAAGATACAGGTAATGCTTCGTAAATGGTTCAGCCTTTTATCCTCTTCAGCCTGAAGGTATTCTCCCGTTCCATTTCCTCAAGCCTCAGCACAATGAAATCCTTTGCCTCGCTTAACTCAGGTATGACCTTGAACTCAAGCGCGTTCACCCTGCGCTTCGTTTTCTCGATATCCTCAAGCAGCTTCTTCATCGTTGTCTCAATTTCTGCAGCGAGGATGATCTTTTCCACCAGTATTTCATAGGCGTCCACAGCCTCATCTATACGGGAGGTCGTTCCAATAATACCGTAGCCGTGCTCGTCGAGCTTCTTATGCACGCTTGATGCTTCGATCTTCGGCACTACAACGCCCATAACGTTCTTACTTTCAAGTTCTAGCTTTGGCGTATCCTTGAGCGCAAAAGCGATGGACTTCACCACTATCACGCCCTCAACCGATTTTGCAATGGCAAGCTTCTGCGAGGCCAGGGCAAACTGTTTCTCCACCTCAGCCCTTATGTCCTTTGCCTTCTCAAGAATGGCAAAAAGTTCAAGTATCAGGCCGTCGCGCTTCATTTTTAGGAGCTTGTGCCCGCTCTGGCTGAGCTTGATTTTCTTCTTTAGCTCGATAAGTTCCGAGCGTGTGGGTTTTATATTATCCTTTACAGCCATATTATTCTTTTTTCTCTTTTGCCCGATGTGCCGGGTGGTACTTCTGGATATACTTGTTGTCAATCCTTGTGAGCTGGGCTTCAGGTAATGCCGAAAGGAGTTCCCAGCCGATATCAAGAGTGGTCTCGATATCCCTGTTCTCATCTACTCCCTGCCTCACGAACCTGTCCTCGAACATGTCTGCGAACTCAAGGAATTTCTTATCCCTGTCCGAGAGAGCATCCTTACCCACGATTGCAACAAGTCCGCGCAGATCCTTGCCTTCTGCATAGGCAGCGTATAACTGGTCTGAGACCGCTTTATGATCCTCCCGCGTTCTTGCAGCGCCTATGCCTGAATTCATCAGTCTTGATAGAGAAGGCAGTACATTGACGGGCGGATAAATTCCTTTCCGATGTAGTTCCCGTGAGATCACAATCTGCCCTTCTGTGATGTATCCTGAAAGGTCTGGTATCGGGTGTGTGATATCATCGCCTGGCATGGATAAGATGGAGAACTGCGTAACCGAACCTTTTCTTCCCTTAACCACGCCTGCGCGTTCATACAGCGAAGCAAGGTCTGTGTACATGTACACCGGATAGCCGCGCCTTCCAGGCACTTCTTCCCTCGCCGCGCCCATCTGGCGGAGCGCTTCGCAGTAATTTGTGATATCGGTAAGAATCACAAGTACGTGCATATCATGTTCGTATGCAAGGTACTCTGCAGCGGTGAGAGCCAGTCTCGGCGTGATAAGCCTCTCCACAGCAGGGTCGTCAGCCAGGTTGAGGAACACTACCGCCCGCTCAAGTGCGCCCGTTCGCTCAAAGTCGCGCATGAAATACTGTGCCTCTTCATTCGTTATGCCCATTGCAGCGAACACAACCGCGAACTGTTCTCCCGAACCCCTTACCCTTGCCTGCCGTGCAATCTGCAGGGCAATCTCGTTATGGGGAAGACCGGAACCTGAGAAAATCGGAAGCTTCTGGCCACGGACAAGCGTATTCATCCCGTCGATAGTAGAAATGCCAGTCTGGATGAATTCCTTCGGGGGAAGGCGCGCGTACGGATTTATTGCTGCGCCTGTTATTTCAAGCCTGTCCTCAGGCACGATGCGCGGCCCGCCGTCAAGCGGTTCGCCTGAGCCTGAAAGTATCCTGCCGAGCAGGTCCTTTGAGACAGGTAGTTTGATTGTCTCTCCTGTGAACCTGACGCCGCATTCCTTATTAAGACCGCCTGTTCCTTCAAATACCTGCACCACGACCACATCATTGGAAGTATCGAGCACCTGTCCCCTCTTGCTTGTGCCATCAGGGAGAGTGATATTGACAAGCTCGTTATACCCTACAGGTTCGGTCTTTTCAACAAAGATGAGAGGACCTGCTATTTCCCTGATTGTCTTGTATTCCTTTGCCATGTTACTTGCCTCCGAGTTTTGCAAACTCTTCTTCCATCCTCTTTGTGATCACAGAAAGGGCACTGTCAAAATCCTTCTCGAATTTGACCTTCGCAAGGTCGTCTTTTGATTTCAATTTCATGATTTCTTCAATTGCAGCCCCGCCTTCGAGAGCATTCTGGGCTTTATTGCCCCACGCAGTGATGGATTTTAGCAACTTGTACTGTTTGTCCATCGAACAGAAAGTATCCACTTCATGATAGGCGTTCTGCTGCAGGAAGTATTCCCGTATCATTCTTGCAATCTCAAGTGTGAGCTGCTGATCTTCAGGAAGTGCATCCGAGCCCACGAGTTGGACGATCTCTTGGAGTTCTGCCTCTTTCTGCAGCAGTTCCATCGGATCCTTCCTGAGTTTTACCCACTCTGGAGAGACCTTCGCGCTGTACCACTCTTCAAGCGCTTTTGAGTACAGCGAATAGCTGTTGAGCCAGTTGATTGCAGGGAAATGCCGCCGCTGTGCAAGTTTTGCATCAAGTGCCCAGAATACCTTCACGATACGCAGCGTGTTCTGGGTCACAGGTTCTGAGAAGTCACCTCCAGGAGGTGAGACCGCGCCTATGACTGTGATCGATCCTTCTCTCCCGCACAGCGCTTTGACCTTGCCAGAACGCTCGTAGAATTCCGAGAGCCTTGCCGCAAGGTATGCCGGATACCCTTCTTCGCCTGGCATTTCTTCAAGCCGTGATGAGATTTCCCTCATAGCTTCCGCCCATCGCGAAGTCGAGTCGGCCATCAACGATACATCATATCCCATGTCCCTGTAATACTCTGCAATCGTAATTCCTGTGTAAACAGAAGCTTCCCTTGCTGCCACAGGCATGTTAGAGGTATTTGCTATCAAAACAGTTCTTTCCATTAGAGGTCTCCCGGTTTTCGGGTCTTCAAGTTCCGGGAATTCGCTCAGAACATCAGCCATTTCATTGCCGCGTTCTCCACATCCGATATACACCACGATCTCGGTGTCGCTCCACTTTGCAAGCTGTTGCTGCGTCACGGTTTTTCCGCTCCCGAATGGACCGGGAATGGCGGCAGTACCGCCCTTTGCCACCGGGAAAAGCCCGTCAAGGATTCTCTGGCCCGTGATCAAGGGCGTGTTCGGCATAAGTTTCTTGTTCACAGGCCGCGGCTTTCGTACCGGCCATTTCTGCATCATTGTGAGTTCTTTTCCGCCTGCGAGAGTACATATCACTGCATCGACCTTGAATTTCCCGCTTTTGATTTCATCAACTGTACCTGAAATATTGGGCGGGACCATTATCCTGTGCTCGATATTCTGTGTTTCCTGGACAGTTCCAATTATATCGCCAGGGTTCACCTTGTCGCCCTTGTTCACCTTTGGCACAAAATCCCATTCTTTTTCCCGCGAGAGCCCGTTTGCCGTAACGCCGCGCTGGATAAAGTCACCCATGCTGCTTTTTAGAACCGGAAGCTGACGCTGGATACCGTCGTATATGCTTTCAAGCAGTCCCGGACCGAGTTCGACTGAAAGCGGCATTCCTGTATTTTCAACAGGTTCACCCGGCCTTATACCGGAGGTTTCTTCGTATACCTGTACCGTGGATTTGTCGCCTTCAATACCGATGACTTCGCCCATGAGGCCTTCTTTACCGACCTTGAACACATCGTACATTTTGGTATTTAAACCGCTTATGATAACAACTGGTCCGGAGATTCTATAAATTTCACCTTTTGTTTTCATTTACAAGACACCTTCTTATACATTCATTTCCAGAGATCAACACCTACGGATTGTTTTATTTTCTCCCTGAGATTCGTACTCTCGCCTTTTCCTCCAATGGCTATTATCGTGGGCTCAACAGAGTCTTCCAGGGTTTTTCGCATCTGCGCTGATAATTTTTTAATATCATCATCATGCATCACAAGGATAGCAATTGCTTTATCGTTCAATACGTTCTGCACTTTGGCTTCGATATTATCAGGGGTTGTATCATAGGTTTTCCGGATACCTGCAAGCCTGAAGCCTACAACAAAATCGCTACTTCCGACAACTGCGATTTCCATCTACATCACCAGGTGGGATTTTATTATCTCTTCGGGAAGTTTTGTTTCTTTTCCGCGCACGATTATTCTCAAATTATCAACTTCGATTTTTTTGCTTAGAATGTAATCAAGTATTGGCAGGATGGAAAGAGGATAATAATGCGAGATCTGCGAAGCGTATACAAGGGCGTGTTTTTCAAGGCGTGTCTCTATTTGTATAAGAGATGTCAGGTCGTTGCTAATATCAGCTATCGTGCTCCAGTATGAATACTCCTCAAGCGCGCGTACGAACTCAGGAAACGGCAGCGATGCTAAGCGATTCAGGTCCGCCTCTTTAAGCTCAAGGCCCCCTGGTATAAGGAGTTTGGCTATATCATCACGTTCCATACCTGCTTTTTTCATCCTGAAAAGAATGTTCAGGTTTTTGAGATCGATCTCAGTTCTCAGGAATTTCAAGAACAGTTTATTCCCGGTTTCAGTAGCGGCTGCAATGCGTTTGGAATAATACCATTTATCCAGTGCGTTCTCGATCTCCGCAAGGTCACCTTTGTATCCTTCAAGTGCGGGGTAGTAAGGCGTCCCGGAAAGTGCGGCAATAACGCCCTCAACGGTGTCAATCTTTACAAGTTCGGTCAGGTCCCTGTACCTCAACTGGCCTGCGGAAACCACGCCTTCAAGTATTTCCTCTTCGCTCGCCCCTGAAAACTTTCCGCGCAGTATGGTTTTTATGTTCCATATGTCCCATGAACGAAGATATTCCGTGATCAGGAAATTCGCCTCGTTTTGCGAGACTTCTATCAGTTTGCGATAGGTAAGCGCAAGGTTCCGGCTCAGTGAATGTTCAAAAAGGTCCGTGCCTTTGTATTTCTTGCTTAGTTCATCAACATCGTTTTTGTACTCGGATTCCTCGATAAAACGGATTATCTCAGGTATATCCATATTGAGGAATTTAGGATACATCTCCCTCGGGATAAGTTTGCTTTTCATAGCCCGGACTCTGGCTACAATATATGCGTATTTGACAGCGTTTGAAACACCCATGTATTTTTTCACCCAAACAAGATATCAAAGACCTGTTTTAATGATTGCTCGCTCACATTTTTCAAAATAGTTTCATATTTGAAATCAAGATATTCCGTTCCATCGGCATTCTCTATGACAACTCCACCAGTGCAGTCAATTTCCCCGGCATATTCAAGCTTCGTGAGTTTTTTGACAAGAGCCTTATCTTTACTATTTGAGTAGATTTTGCTGTTCCCGTCTTGGTTCTTTTCAATGATGGATTGGAGAAGTTTTCTGTTCTTTTCGGCAGGAAGTTTAAGAAGAAGCTCCTTTGCTTTCTCTGCTACTTCATCAAGAACCTCCTTGCGAGCGTTGAGATTCGCCCGTTTGACTTCAAGATTGGCACTGGATAATTCCTGCTGTCTTAGCCTCTCGATTTCTTTTCGGGCAGCTTCCTGTCTGGCTGCCTTGGTTTTTTCTGCCTGGGACTGGGCTTCTGCAATAATTTGCGAAGCTTCCTTATAAGCCTCACCGCTTATTCTCTCAGCTTCAGCCTTGCCCTTGGCCTTTATCTCCTGAACTATCGCATCAAGTCCCATATTCGTTCACTTTTTAGAAGACAAACAATAATATCAATGCCACGACGAGACCGAAGATTGCGATGGATTCCGGGATGACTGTCATCAACAGGCCTTTGCCGAAGAATTTCTCATCTTCTGCCATTGCACCCACTGCTGCGGCACCAATGGCCTGTTCACCCATACCTGCGCCTATCCCTGCAAGTCCTACCGCTATTCCTGCTCCTACAGCTACCATTCCTGCTTGTGTTGGATCCATATTTTTTATTCCTCCGTATATTTTCTATTATAACCAAAGGGGGCGTACTTCTTACCTCCCCCTTCATAAAATTTAGTGAAAAATTCCACGTATTGAAGCCTTAGCGAGTGAAGCCCGGGCCCGAGGATGCCAAGTAATAAATTTATCAGATGCCCGATAAAAAGTACTACCACCCCAATCAGTGCGAGACCGATCCCGCCGCCCAGCAAAACACCGCCCGGCCTTATGAAAAGGTTCATCGAAAGAGTATTTACCGCGAGAGCTATCCCCGCCGAGGATAAACCTATTGCAAGTATCCTTGTGTACGAAAGGACATTGGAAAGAAGTGTAGGTATCTCCATTATGGAGATGGCTCCTTCGCCTTTCACCAGGAGTATGATCCCTATTATGGCCAGCACCGCTCCCATCATAAATACAGGGTCCTTTGAGGGAACAGGTAAACCCGACATCATGGCAGGCATTAATTTAGCTATGGCCGCGACACCGCCTGCCAGTATCATGATCCAGCTTCCCTTTGCAAAAATCGCATGCTTCAAATCGTGCTCGATTACAATATTGCGAAAACCGATGGCCAATCCCAGAAAGATATGTAATATTCCGATGACCAGCGTCATTAGTAGAAGAGATTGGACTGCCTCAAACCTGTGCACTGGCAGATGAAATCCCGCGACCGCAGGGCCTGCCATTCCAAGAATACCGTGTTCCAGTTCTCCTTTAACAACAACATTAAATATTGGAAAGCCAAAGAATTCCCCGTATATAATGCCGAATATTATCGAGAGGATAGCTGAAAAGAACAATATCAATGCAAGTGCATTGAGACCACCGGTCTTGAATTTATTTTTGATAATCATAGCCATAGCTGCGACAATAAGGCCGTACCCGACGTCACCCAGCATGATGGCATAAAAAAGCGGGAAAGTTATGAAAATCACTGTCGCAGGATCGATTTCTTTGTATTTTGGTGTTGCGAAGGTGTCGATGAGGAGTTCAAAGGGCTTTGCTACACTTGGATTCTCAAGTTCTATTGGTATATCTTCCTCGTTTACGTTCTCTTCAATCCTGGTTAAATATACCTGTCCCTGCGTGCTTTCCTGTAATATTGAGTCAAGTTCATCGAATCTTCTTGATGGTACCCATCCGTCGATAATGAATGCATTGGGGCTTGTGGCAAATCTCAGCGGAGCTTCTGCCTTCTGGGTCTCTATGGAAAGATGTTCATCAGCGGCAATTATGAATTCTGAATATTCCTTCTTGAGGTTATCAAGTTCGGATTTTATTGATGCCTGTTTTTCCTTGAGCTCCTGGACCTCTTTTTCCAGTGCTTCAAGAATTACAGGAGGATTGCCTTTCAGCTCAGGGATCTTTAATTCAACATATGTCCGCTCTTCCTGAAGGAGTTTTTGGGTTTCTTCCTCGAAAATTTTCGGAATGAAAAGCGCAAATACTTTCCTTTTTTCGTAATCCCCGCTAAATAATTCGTAATTGGTCGTTATCTTGGAGAGTTTTAATTCTAAATCTTCAGCGATAAATCCAGAATACATTATCACACTCTCATACCCGTGGTAAGCATCTATTGATAACGGGAGAGCCATCAATGGTTTTACAGCGGAGATCAGGTCTTCTTTCTCCTTTATCCTGAATTCTATGTTCCTCAATTCATCAAAACGGGATGATACTTCTTTCTGGAGAAATGTAATTTTCTCATCGATCTGTGATGGGAGTTGTTTTGAACTCAGTTTCGTTGCAGATTCTTTTCCCATGACTCCGAGCTGGTTTGCAATCCCTCTCAAAGAAAGAAGATGATCTGAGAGTTCTGATGCAGGTTTCAGCGGTCGGCCCATCTTAAAGTCTTCGGTTTCTTCATTATAATCTGTTACATGAAGCAGGTTCAATTTGTGAAGGGTAGATATTGTATTTTCAATATGTTCTTTTGTTCCAGCGATGACCACACGGGTCATTTTTGTGGGTTTAAGCATTGGCTGCCCTCTCGAAATCAGTCAAAATAAATTTTGTGGCTTTTGTGATATTCTTTCTTGCTTTCTGTTTTATCTCGGAAGCTTCAAGGTTGCCTTTTTCTATGATCTTCCCTTTTTCTTCCTGAATTCTTTTCCTTGCCTCGTTTATCTGGGATTCTGCTATTCCTGCCGCATCCTCCTCTGCTTTCCTCATTATCTCCCTGACCGCCATCTTAGCCTCAGAAATTTTTTTATTTTTAGCCTCGGCCGCCTGGGCCACCATGGCTTTGGCTTCTTCCTCAGCTTTTTTTATCTCAGATAAAATTTCAGCTCGTGTCATTCAATTCCTCGTTATGCAATAATAGTCATACGTTTTGCCTCTTGTACATAGGAGCACCTACATAAATCATTCGATTTTAGAGGAGGTTTGGTTATTGCGCATCGCTATTTTTAACGATAAATCATTTTAATTTTGGGCGCCCTGAATGAGCAACGATGGCAGTCTAATTTGTTTTTTTCCCGTTCTTCCCTGCTATGCGAATAGCAATCTGAACCGAACCACGATGACACGAATCTTGATGGATTTTCACTTACCGAATTAACCAAACCCTGTGGCAGTCATAAACACCCCTGCTACGAGAGGTATCATCAGGTTATCATCCACAACCCTGCCTTTTATCCTCACTGCCACAGCATCCCCAAGCGTTGCACCGAGCGCGCCAGCAATGTATACGTAATAGGATAAATGAATCATATCCTGCGCCAGAGGCAGACTTAAGAAAATAAGCCCTATCGCGACGCATGCGAGAAACATTGCTGCCATTATTGGAAAAGGTTTAATTGCAAACCTTTTATCCTTACTCCGGACATTTCCTCCTTTTATCAGAGATCCAGCCAGCCCGGATACAGTATCCCCGATCGCCAGCATCAATATCGCGGCTATGGCTACAGTTTTATCAAATAGGATAATCGAGAAAAGTGCAGCCATCTGGAAATAAATATATGCTGCGACCTGTTTGTTTTCATGCGGGCGCAGCAACATCTCAGGCAATGTTATTTTTCCTTTAAGGCGAAGCCATTCCATTAAAAAAAGGATGAGGTTTATAACGGAAAGCCCGAGCACCGCAGTTTCTTTGCTCAGGAAATAATAAACGATCGGGATCAAAGAACCTGTTAAATGGAAGGATTTTCTTCGAATCTCCCTGAAAAACAGCTCAAACATGGCAGCTATACTTTCCTGCCTGCGTCATCAAATGACTTGCCCTCGTATATCAGGGCACATATGTTGTCCGCAATGTCATCAATTCCTGCACGCACCTGTTTCATCGTATCCCGGTTCCTGATCGTAACAGTGCCGTCATCAAGCGTCTGGTAGTCCACTGTTATCGAGTAGGGCGTACCGATCTCATCATTCCTTCGATACCTCCTGCCGATGGTGCCGGAGTCATCAAAAGCCACTAGTATCCCTGCTTTGCGAAGCATTTTAACTATTTCGTTCGCAGGTTTTATGAGTTCTTCCCGTGTAAGCAAAGGAAGCACCGCTGCCTGGACAGGCGCAACCTCGGCAGGGAGGCGCAGCACTATCCTCGTCTTTTCCTCTTCTCCTTCTTCGACAGCCTCTTCTTCAAAATATGAGTGTTCAAGCAAAGAATACGTTATCCTGTCAATCCAGAAAGAGGGTTCTATTACATGCGGGATGATATTCTCGCCATGCACTTCCTCTGTCACTGTTTCAAATGTCACAATATTTTTTTCAAGGCGAATTGTCTCACCATCGATTACAATTTCTATCATATCTGCTGACAGGTCTTCGGATTTTAATGCCTTCAGCGCATTTGCAATCTTCCCTGCTTTTCCCTTGAACTTCGGTCCAAGAATCCCCATATTTGGTTTGACTGCAAAACGCTCTGCCTTTTTCGGTTTGTCATATGGAACATAAACTGATAATTCGGTCTCGCTCTGCTTCGCATGGGCCTTCAGGTCATAATCAGTCCTGTCCGCTATACCAACCACCTCAACCCATCCGAACCGTTCACTCTGGATCTCTGCATCCCAGCAGTCGGCAGCATAATGTGCCATCTCGTCCTTCATGTGCTGCCTGAAACGCAGTCTATCAGGCAACACCCCGACGCGTGTTAGGAATCGGTATGTTTGGGCAAGGGCGTATCCAAGGAATTCGTGGGCGATTATTCCCTTTGATACTGCTTCTCCGATGGTCATTTTCATAGATTCGCCTGACTCCTGCCCTTCTCTTGAATAAAGGTTCAAGAGAATATCGGAGATTTCCGCAAATTTCGGATGCGTCTTGTCCCTCGGGTCTATGAATATCTCGGCCTCTGCCTGGGTGAATTCCCGAAGGCGTATCACACCCTGGCGCGGGGATATCTCGTTGCGGTAGGCTTTCCCTATCTGTGTGGCCCCAAAAGGCAGGCGGTCGCGGTAGAATTTCAAAAGGCGCGGGAAGTCCACGAACATACCCTGCGCAGTTTCGGGGCGGAGGTATCCTGCGCGTTTCCCACCGGGACCGATGCTTGTCTTGAACATGAGGTTGAACTCGTAGACATTACCAAGCCGCCCCCCGCATTCAGGGCATTTTACGTTGTTCTTGCCGATTACATCGGAAAGCTCATCTGCGCTAAGAGTATCAGGATTATCCACAACATCCTTGACGAGATGGTCTGCCCGAAATGCTTCGTTGCACTTTGAGCACTCGGTCAGAGGGTCAGAGAAACCTCCCACATGCCCTGATGCAATGAAAATATCTTCTATTCCGATGGTGGGCGCCTCTATCTCGTAGTATCCTTCGTTGATGACAAAAATGTCGCGCCAGATATTCTCTACTCTGCGCTTGAGCATCGCGCCCAGCGGTCCATAATCGTAAAAACCTGCCGTGCCGCCGTACAGCTCGAATGAACTCCAGAGAAAC
>CABMIA010000184.1 GCA_902386085.1 uncultured archaeon | reverse complement strand
GACTTTTTGCTTCCCGGTGTACTGCAGTTTCTTATCAAGCTTTGTTACCGTGCTGTTTTCGTTTATATGAATCGTAGGCAGTCCCCGGAATGACCTTACGTATGCGTTTGTTATCTCAACCGTATTCCCGGCCGCAAGCTCAGGCAGTATCACCCAGGCTGTGAACGGGAGTTTTGTCTCATCATCCGCTCCAACTCCGCTCAGGATCTTCCTTGTTCCGTCTTTTGTCGGAATCTCGCGTGTTTCAATGCTCAATATTGTGAGAATTGTGTGGACATTCACTTCACCGTCCATTAATTCCGAGAGTTTTTTCAGTACGTTTTCCTGAACCTGTGCAATCGTAGTGTTCAGTTTTGTGATCTTTGATTTTGCCCCAAAATTCACCTCGTGCCTGTCCTGCCAGTTCCTTACGTAAGCCTGCGTAATATTGACAACATCCCCGGTATTCAGGCAGAAATCGTGCCATGCAGTAAAACTTCTTGCAGAGGTTTCATCTCTCAGGATCCCTGAGAAAATCGTCTTTTCACTGTTCTTTACATTGATTGTTTTTTTGGCTATCTCCAGGACCTGCGCCGTTACTTCGATATTCCTGTCCCCGATTTCTATATCGCCAAGCTTCCTGACTTTGCTTTTTTCCGCACCGCCGTACTTCTTGATCAGGCTGCGCTTTGCCTCTTCCAGGGGTACCCTGTATTGGAGTAGTTTTTTTAGATCCGCTAATATGTAACTCTCGTCCATTTCGTTATCAAGCGCCCTTTTTATCTCTTCTATATGGGGCGCAAATTCAATTTCCATAGAGCCTCCTTCCGACCAATGGAATAGGGGCTATATGGGTCGTAATAGGTAAAAAACCATCGGATTATACGGAGGACGCCAAAAGAATTAACTATGAATGTGACCTTTCATACAGTTGACATGGTGATCATTTTAAGAGGCTGCTGAAATCAAAAGGTTCACCTTTCTTTTTCAGGCGTTCTTTATCAACAGGTTTATATTTTGGGTCTTTGCCCTTGCCTAGGGTTTTAAAGATTTTATCTTCTGTGACATCAAGAATATTCAAATGCTTCCCTCATGTAAACTTTATAACTTACTAATTAATATAATTATGCTTTTGTTTGTTTGCCGGGATCTAAGTATGATGAACCCTTCCGCAAATTTTAAGTATTCGGAATCTGCTTTGTGATTGTGCCAATCGAGGGATTTGCAGAGTATAAGAGACGGGAATATTGTAATGATGTTAAATGCCCTTTACAGATGATAATGAATAAAAAATCACAGGAATCAGCGGAATATAATGACCTGAGGGAAATATGCATGAAAAATTGTTTACATTCGACGTATGAATTCCATCATTGGCTGATAGATAAAGGATATTTGCTGGTCAGGCCTGAAGTAGAAGGAGGAAATCAAAAATGAACTGGGGAATGAAGAACAGGATTTCGCGGATAATAAAGCCAAAAACGGGACGCTGTGTAATGCTTGCAGTCGATCATGGTTATTTCCAGGGTCCGACCACGGGATTAGCGAATCTCGGAAACACCGTTGAACCATTGCTGCCGTATGCCGATGCATTGATGATAACCAGGGGTGCTGTCAGGAACTGGATAGATCCGGCCGTGGAAATACCGATCATTTTGCGCGTTTCAGGCGGACAGAGCATTTTGAAAGAACTGTCCAATGAAATCATTACAACAAATGTCGAAGATGCAATAAGGATAAATGCATCCGCAATTACGTGTTCCGCGTATATTGGCGGGGAACATGAAAAAGAAACGATAGGCAACCTGTCAAAACTTGTGGATGAAGGAGAAAAATATGGAATTCCTGTCCTGGCTGTTACAGCAGTTGGGAAGGAAATGGCGCGTGACGCCAGGTACCTTGCCCTTGCCTCCAGGATCTGCGTTGAGATCGGGGCGCATATGATCAAGACATATTATACTGAAGATTTTAAGAAAGTTGTCGAAGCATGTGGCAATATTCCGGTTGTTATCGCGGGGGGCAAAAAACTGCCTGAAAAGGAGGCACTGCAAATGAGCTGCGATGCTGTGGCTGAAGGAGCGATTGGCGTTGACATGGGGAGGAACATCTTCCAGAGCGACTGTCCCGTCGGTATGATACGGGCTGTGAGAGCGATCGTTCATGATGGTAAGTCCGTAGACGAGGCTTACGAGATATACGAACATTCAAAATAGATCGCTCATGAAAACCGCCGTATATTATAACAACAATGATATCAGGATAGAAAATAGACCTGAACCTGAAATAAAAGATGGGGAAATCCTGGTAAGGGTCAGGGCTTCCGGCATCTGCGGAACAGATTTGATGGAATGGTACAGGATCAAGAAAGCACCCCGGGTATTGGGTCATGAAATGACCGGAGAGATTATCGGCTCAAGGTCAGATAAATTTAACATAGGAGAGAGGGTTTTTGTAAGTCATCATGTCCCTTGCAACGAATGTAAATACTGTATTTCAGGTAACCAAACTGCCTGCGAAACACTGCATAAGGGCAACTATGACCCCGGCGGGTTCAGCGAGTTTGTCAGGGTTCCGAAAATAAACGTCGAGAACGGGACATACGTTCTTCCAGAAAATGTTTCCTATGAAGCGGGAACGATGATCGAGCCCCTGGCATGCGTTGTAAGGGCGCAGAGAATAATCGGTATTAGCGAAGGTCAGACTGTTTTAGTCATGGGTTCCGGGGTTTCGGGGCTGTTGAACATACAACTTGCAAAATTAAAGAAAGCAAAAGTTATTGCAACAGATATTGATGAGTACAGACTGGACAAAGCAAGAGAATTTGGAGCGGATGAAGTCTTCAATGCAAATAAAGAGCTGGATATAAAAACAGACAGGATTGTAATATGTACCGGGGCGATGCCGGCTTTTGAAGCCGCGTTCAGGTACATAGACAGGAAAGGGATAATAATGTTATTTGCCATCCCGAATAAAAATATTATGATTCCTAACGAAGAGTTCTGGAGGAATGAACTGACACTTGTATCCAGCTATGGTGCCGCACCTGTTGATCTGGAAGAGTCCCTGGAATTGATTACAGAGGGAAAAATTAATGTTAATGATATGATCACGCACAGGGTAACCCTGGAAGATATCCAGAAGGGGTTTAAGATAGCGGGAGGAGCAAAGGACTCTTTGAAAGTTATAGTTGTTCCTTAAACAATACTAAGAAAGACATACACTTTTTTCCAGCCATTTCCCTTATTGAAACACTCTATCATAAAAACTTAAAGTCCAAACTCGCCAGTATCTGCGCCGCTGCGATAATACCAAGGGTGAGCGCAAAAATGAAAATGTCGTAAGCGCCGATGATTTTCTTTCCCACATAAACATGGGCATCTGCATTATATCCGCGGCAGAGCATGCTCTGGTATGTCCTTTCCCCCTGCTCGTATGAACGGATGAACAGGGAACTTATCGTATAGCCCACCTGTTCCAGAGTCCACCTGCGCGGAACTCTTTTGTTCCAGATCTCAAAGCATCTTGTTTTTTGCGCTGTCCTTATCCGCCCGAGCGTATTCCAGAATACAAAGAGGTAGCGCACCATCATGGTAAAAAGAAGGGCAAGTTCTTTTGGCAACCCCAGGCGCCTGGCAGAAGAAACAAGTTCGCTCATGGAAGTAGTGGAAGAAAGGAGTATTACCGCGGTTATGCACACCAGGAATTTTGCTAGGATGTTCGCACCGAAAAGTGCACCTTCCTGTGTCACCTCAAGCCCGAAGGGCATCGTATAAATCACAGTAAAACTGCTAAAAAAGGGTTGCTTTAAAACAAGCTGGAGAATAGCTACACTAAAACCGAATGGCAGTGCGATCGCGAACCTGAAGGCAATGTATGAGAACTCAAGCCCTGCAAGAAGAATGAGTAGAAGGAGATAGGCTTCGATAAGTGCAAGTTTAGGGAAATTAAGAGCATCCACGCGGGGAAGGGCAACTGCATAAACAATAACCATAAGCGTGATAAAGATCTTGATCCTGCCGTCTATCCTGTGTACCGGGGATTTCCTGTAGGTCTCGCGCTCAAGCTCGGTGAGGGAAATGTGCATTTTTATTTCACCACGCGAAGCAATTCGTCCCTGGCCTCTTCGAGCGTGAATTTGACGTTGACCGGCACTCCTTCTTCCTGAAGCATTTCCATGAGCTGTGCAACTATTGGGAGGCGCAGGTGGGTTTTCTTTATCATTTCATTTGTCGAGAATATCTCCTGCGGCGTGCCGTCTCCTATGATCCTGCCTGATGACATGATGCAGACCCTGTCAGCGAGCAAAGGTACTATGTCCACTTCGTGCGTGGCGATGATCGTGGTTATCCCCAGGTATCGATTCATCTCGTTTATCAAACGGATAAGGCGGACGGCTCCGCCAGGGTCAAGTCCCGCGGTTGGCTCATCCAGCACAAGAACCTCTGGCTGCATCGCAAGTATGCCTGCTATGGCAACCTTCTTTTTCTCACCAGTGCTAAGGTGGTGGGGCGCCCTTTCCTCAAAGCCCGTGAGGCGCACGGTCTCAAGCGCTTCTTGCACCCGCTTTTCAATGACTTCTTCGCCCAGTCCAAGGTTCATCGGCCCGAAAGCTACGTACTGTTTGACCGTGGGTGCGAATATCTGGTGATCGGGTTCGTGGAATACCACGCCCACGGTTCGCCTGACATCGAGGATGTTTTTCTTGCTAATCGGCTCACCTTTGATAAAAACCTCTCCGCCTGTCGGTCTGAGGATGCCGTTAAAGTGTTTGAAAAGCGTGGATTTCCCTGCGCCGTTTGCGCCTATTAAAGCTATCCTTTCTCCTGGTTTTGCGGAAAAATTAATATTGTCAAGCGCCT
>CABMIA010000183.1 GCA_902386085.1 uncultured archaeon | reverse complement strand
CGGATCTGCTATGGGATGCCGGGATTCCGGTCGTGGGGCCACGAAAGCTTGCTGCGCAGATCGAATTTGATAAGGCATGGACCCGCAATTTCATGAAGAAATATAATATCGCAGGCTTACCTGTGTTCAGGGTGTTCAGGAAAGATGAAAACGGGACAGGCGAATTCATAGATGAACTGGGGGACGTTGTCATAAAACCCGCAGGACTGACCGGGGGGAAAGGCGTGGGCGTCATGGGAGACCATTTTGATATCGAAGGCGCAAAAGCGTACGCCAAGGAAGTGCTAAAAAAAGATGACATCGTTATTGAGGAGCGGCTTATTGGTGAGGAGTTTACTGTCCAGGCTTTTGTAGATGGCAGAACGCTTGCGTTCGCGCCTGCTGTCCAGGACCATAAACGGGCGTATGAAGGGGATAAGGGGCCAAACACAGGAGGGATGGGTTCCTACACCGATTCGAATGATATCCTGCCCTTCATGAAAGAATCGGATTACAGGGATGCAAAGAAGATAATGGCAGATGTGGTTCATGCAGTTAAGAAAGAGACCGGCGTCCCTTACCAGGGCATCCTGTACGGCCAGTTCATGGCTACAGGAAAGGGCATCTCGGTCATCGAGTTCAATGCGCGCTTTGGAGACCCTGAAGCGATGAACGTGCTTCCCCTCCTCAAAAATGATTTCCTTGATGTTTGTATGGCTGTGGTAACGGGCACACTGGAAAAAATAGAGGTCGTATTCAGGAAACAGGC
This sequence comes from uncultured archaeon, assembly GCA_902386085.1. Classification (GTDB taxonomy): domain Archaea; phylum Halobacteriota; class Methanosarcinia; order Methanosarcinales; family Methanoperedenaceae; genus Methanoperedens. Next base: position 7,214 of record CABMIA010000183.1, on the reverse strand, counting down.
TACTGTTTGCAAGTATGCAGTCCCGGCAGGATACCCGGATAACCCGGCGCATGATTCAGTTGTTGAGATAGGGGATATCGGCAATTCGCTTTTTTTTTATTCCAGCGTGTATGAAAAGGACGGTAAGATATACACTACATCTTCAAGGGCTATCGCAGTCCTTGGTCTGGGAGACTCGTTAAAAGAAGCAGAAAAAAAGGCGGAAGTAGGTCTTAGGGGTTTGCAGGGAAACCTGTACAGCAGGCATGATATAGGAACCGGGGAGCTAATTGCAAAAAGAATTCAACATATGGAAGAGTTGAGAGGTAACTAGCCTCGCAGCGGCCAGATACCGTAATAAGCATTCAACACCAGGACAACTAACCCTGCGACCACTGCAATTGAAACCACAGTTTTCGGGTCTATCAACATGGCAGTCTCTTCAGCCTCATAATATCTCATTAAGCCTGCTGAAGACATGAGACCGCTGCCTTCTTTCTTTTTTGTCATGTGCGGTAATTATGTACTAATAGCATTTGAATGTATCGCAAATGGCGGATTTGGGACAAACCAGGATTCTTTGAAATTGGAAGGGATGGATCGAAATATGAAAAACTGGTACGAATAATAACGTTGAAAATCAGCGAAAAAATATCAGGCCTCTACAAAAAAATAAAGATTATCTTTATAATAGCGCATTCAAGCTGAAAAACTATATATACTTTTATTTTCTAACAAAGACGGCTGTAGATTTTAATTAAGAGGTGAAAATAAATGGCACAAGAGGTACCTCCGGTCCTTCCGCTCGCTCCGGTTGAGCGCATTATCAGGAAGGCAGGAGCAGAGAGAGTGAGCGAAGGTGCAGGCATGGAGCTTGCACGAGTCCTTGAGGATTACGGAATAGACGTATCCCGCGAGGCCATGACGCTGGCAAAGCACGCGCACAGGACTACAGTTAAGGATGAGGATATCAGGCTTGCGGTGGCGAGATTAAAGAAAGGATAAGGGGGCATAGGTGCTCTCTTTTTTTTTAACGTTACACCGATGCCGTCCACTATTAAGCATTATCGTCTCCGGGATATGTGAACTATTTTGCTCCAAATTCTCTATTTTATTCAAGTCGAATATTGATCAGTCTAATCCATACCACACTAAGGATTCCCCCGACCATTATAATTATCAGGTCATCAAAATGCAGAACCGAAAAATGGAACAGGTCTCTGAAGACAGGTACATAAAGTACCATGACAAGTGATAAAAGCGCTCCTGCCACTAACATCCATAAAGCCCTGTTCTCAGATTTGAATATTTGTAGCATATTCCCTTCCAGCGACAGATTTGAAATAATCAAAGCCAGGTTTGCAATAACGAGCATTCCAAAAGTAATTGTGCGAGCTTCATTTTCTCCTTTACCAAGATATAATGCCAATGAAAATACGATCAATACAAAAAAAAGCACGCTCAATCCCTGGAACAGGCTCCTGATCAGATTTTTTCTGTCAAATAGCTTATTTTTAAGATCCCGTGGCGGTCTTTGCATTATATTTTTCTCTTCTTTTTCAGCCTCAAAGACCACAGAACAGGCGGGGTCTATAATCAATTCAAGAAAAGCTATGTGAGCAGGCAAAAGAATAAGTGGTAGCTCGAATAAGATCGGAAATAGTGCAAGACCAGCAATGGGCACATGAACTGAGAAAATATATGAGATCGCTTTCTTGAGGTTATCAAAAATCCTTCTGCCGAGCCTGACTGCCTCCACGATGGATGAAAAGTCATCGTTCAGCAGGACAATGGACGACGACTCCCGCGCCACGTCCGTGCCCCTCTCTCCCATCGCTATACCTATGTGGGCAGATTTCAGAGCCGGAGCGTCATTTACCCCGTCCCCTGTCATGGCAACCACTTCCCCGTTCGCTTTTAAAGCATTAACGATCGCCAGTTTTTGTTCCGGAACCACACGGGCGAAAATATTTGTTATCTTAATTTTTTCCTGAAGCTCTTGGATGCTCATTTGAGAAAGCTCAGGACCGGTAATGATCCTGTCCGGGTTTTTCAAACCTATTTGCCGTGCAATGTGTACGGCTGTTCCCGGAAAATCCCCTGTTATCATTATAACTCTTATTCCTGCCGTGTAACATTCAGATACTGCTGCAGGAACAGAAGGACGAACCGGGTCTGTGAAACCGAGCAATCCGATAAATTCAAATTTGAATTCGTGCTGAGATTCGGGCAAAGTCTCTTCCCTAAAGATAGAACGAGCCACACCAAGCACCCTCAGTCCGTTTTCTGCCATCGCCTGAACGCGGGATAGCAGCTCTTTTTTCTGCACTTCATCCAGATGACAGAGGTCTATTATCGCTTCAGGAGAGCCTTTTGCAGCTATTACATGCTTTCGTCTGTCGTACGATTCCCAAACATTCGACAATGCAAGAAGGTTTTTGGAAAGAGGATACTCCCTGGCAAGTTTCCAGTTATAATGGACATGATCCGAATTTGAAAGAAATTTTTCCGTGCCATTTTTTATTTCCTTCTCGACCGGATCAAAAGGGTCCACCTGGCTTGCAAGATTGCCGAATTCCAGCAATTCATGGAACTTTTCCGGGAGCGGCAGGGGCTCATTCTTAGCTACATCGTAAAATTCATCTCCGGAAAAAAGGGAGCTTAATATCATCCGGTTCATTGTAAGAGTCCCAGTCTTATCCACGCACAATACTTTTGCAGAGCCAAGTGTTTCAATGGCAGGCATTCTCCTTGTCAAAACCAGTCTCTTTGACATACGCCATGCTCCCATGCTCAGAAAAATTAACAAGACCACAGAAAACTCCTCAGGAAGGAGCGCCATACTCAAACTCACCCCGGCCAGCAGCCCGTTTAGCCAATCCTCTCTTGTAATTCCGTAGACTATCACTATAAGAATACACAGTACCATCCCGGCGATAGCAAAATTGCGTACCAGAAGTGATGTCTCTTTCTTGAGCAAACTCTCTTCCGGATTGATGGTCTGCAGAGCTTTTCCGATTTTCCCCATTTCCGTGTATATTCCGGTCTCAGTTACTTTCACCATCCCATGACCCTGAACTGCAAGTGTACCTGAGTATACGAAGGGCATATCGTCCCCTCCCGGCTTTCCGGGTTTAGTTTTTCCGTTCCATTCTGATTTTCTCACAGGCAGCGATTCACCTGTAAGCATGGATTCATCAACAAGAAGGTTTGAGCAAAAAAGCACGAACCCGTCAGCAGGGATGCGGTCACCTTCTCTTAGAATAACAATGTCTTCTCTAACCACTTCTCGTCCCGGGATACGTTTTTGCTTCCCATTCCGGATTACAAGCGCTCTGGGACTTGAGAGGTTTTTTAAAGCTTCTAATGCTCGTTCACTTTTTCTTTCCTGATAAAAGGTTATTCCCACGACCACGATTACGAAAAAGAGCAGCATCATAGCGTCATTCATTTCCCCAAGAATAAGATAGATGACTCCGGAGCCTAAAAGGAGTAACAGCATGGGCTCAGCTAAAATATTGATAAGAATGGTCAGAATACTCTGCCTTTTTTGGGATGGAAGTTCATTAAAACCTTCCTCATCCAATACTCTGGCGGCATCATCTTCTGAAAGGCCCGCAATATTTTCAAGATCTAAATCTTTTTCCATATTTGTCACAAAAATGGTGAATATGCGATTCCATAAATTTCGATATTATTTAAAAACAATCATTTGGATCGCAGGATTTAATTGAAAATGACACTGACAATTCGAACAATTTTTTCCGGAGGAATGAAATAACCCTCCAAATGCCACAAGTAAGAATCCTGCAACTCATTCAATCAGGGCGACTTTTTCAAAAAATGCTCATTATGATTATAATCATGATTATCTTTATAACATCCTGAACGAATCTACGACCATGAGTTCAATTAAGGAAAAGATAAATGTGGGAATAGCGGACCTCGCTGTGATCCATAACCCTGCGGTGCTTGTAACCGTTGGCCTGGGATCATGCGTCGCTATTTCATTTCGCGACCCGGTAGCAAAATTCGGCGCACTTGCCCATATAGTCCTTCCTGGCATTGAACAGTCAAGAAACAGAGAAAATCCGTTGAAATTTGCGGATTCCGCCATTGATATCGCCATTAAGAAACTGCTTGAAAAAGGTTGCTCGAAGAACAGGATCGAATCAAAAATAGCGGGGGGAGCATGCATGTTCAATTTCGGAGGAACAAGTTTCAATATCGGTGAAAGAAACGTTGAGGCTGTAAGGAAAAAGCTCGGGGAAATGAATATTCCTATCCTGGCGGGCGATACCGGAGGAAATCACGGGAGGACTGTCGAATTCGATGTAGAGACCGGGGTAATGTCTATAAAAAGTGCTGTTCTTGGTATAAAAAAGATATAATCCTGATTCACTTTTTTCTTTTCGTTTTCCCGTATGTATAGAATAACAAAATGAACAGGGCGGCAGAGCTTACAATCGTCACTATTGCCAGTCCCTGATACGAGTTTTTGTATGCGTATATCGAAATCAATGTCCCAAGAGACATTGCCAGTGGCATTAGCATGCTGAGCATAGTAAATTGGTTTGAGACCATTTTTTTATCCTCTTTTATATATTGTTATTCATTACTTAAATAATATATGTTGAACCGGGCCTTTCCTATGAAAAACTCCCGCCTATCAATGAACTGGATATTTTAATCGTCAGTTCTGCGCAGATGGCTGAGACCCATAACATTCCAACAAAATGCGTATATACATTGAACATATGCCCGCCGTCAACGACCCTTATCAGCACGGATGATAAAAATGAATGCCCTACAAGCATTGCCATTATCAATAATGTTAAGAAATCAATATTTACAGATGTTGCTGCCGACACCGAAAGACCGAAACTCATACCCTGGGGTATATTAGCATGTGAAAAAACATCCCCCAGCATCTTGACGATGTAAAGTGAGAGGAACATGGTGAAAGCAATGCCCCCGGTAAGACCGTAGAGTTCTCCGACAAGGCTGGAAGAACTGCTGTAGCGCAGTTTCCGGAGGGAATTTATCTCCATGACATTATCGCCGATGATATCCCCTATGACTTCGGGTTTACCCCCAAGATGCGTTCCTTCTGAGAATATCGTACCGAATCTCTCTATCAGGTTGCTCCCTGTTCCCGCGGCGAAGAATTCCCAGGAACGCTTTTTGTTTATCCTGGTGTTAAGCCTGCTGTAAAGATCGCGAACATCGCGCGTAAGAGGTCCAAAATCGTGATAAATCAGGTGTCTCAGGGATTCTTTGATCAGGCCTCCCCGCGCGCCGGCCGATGCCCCCAGCGACCTGATAAACGAAGAAAAATTATCATCTTTCCTTTTTATCTTATTTTCTTCCCTGCTTGCTACTCTTCCGGTTATAACGAGGGGTGTCATTATTGCAGCGATTTCTATTGTTATGGGAAGTTTGCCCCACATCAGCAATGGGATAGCAACCAGCATACAAACTATTATGGAAACCGGAAATGAGATCCTTATAGCCTTATCTGCTTCGGTTTCAATATCAAGCGTGTGCCAGATCCTGTCTTTCGGGACTTTCATTTTTGTAAAGTAAACAAGCAGTGCTTCCGCGCCTAAAAACAATATGATTGAGCCTATCATGAGCATGCTTGCATCGATCCCCATGATCACCGGGAGAAGTATGGCAAATGAGACCATGAATATCAACGCCATCACCATGGACATGAAAATCTCTTTGACTGAATCAATGGAATGAAGAGCTTCCTTATACATCGTGTCAAAATCATTCATTACGACTTTCTGCTCGCTTTTAAGGAATGACTCAACATTTTCTCCCGAATCCACCGCATGGGCAAACCTGTCAAGAAAATCGGCAAATATATCTGAAGGCGTTCTCCTGGCAATGAACCTGCATGCCTGAGCGAAGCTGATGTTCCAGTCTTCCATGAGCATATAGATTTTGCCGGTCTCTTTTGAAAGATATTCATATGCATCGTTGCGGGAGACTCGCGCAAAAAGTTCTTTTAATTGCATCTGGGATGTGGCAAGAACCCCCATATGAGTTATATAATAATGGATATTCTGGTTAATCTGCATCTTCTTGCTCTCAAGTGAAGTGATAGGATAGATCACAACAAGGACTAACATAAAAACCGGTATGAGGTAAAATATAAGTTTAATGTATCCCTCCATTATCGAAGGGGCAGCTATCTGGATAAGAACCGGAAAAGCGATACCGAGGAGCATGATCGGCATCACAAAACGTTTAAGATAATCGGAAGGTGAAATTTCCAGGCTGTGGAAGGCTTTTTTCCATTTGACCATGATATCACCTTATAACGGAAAGGGCAGGCCGTCGTAACCCTTTTCCTGGAAATCCCAGATTATTTTCAATACCTTAAAGTACTCTTCGATCTTCATTTCCCTCATTCGTTCCAGGATCCTTGCCCTTAATGCGACTTCCTCGTAAATCATTCTCTTATCCCTGTATCCCAGTTTCTCTGCGATCTTGTTCTCAAGAATAAAGCTATTATTCAGTCCCCGGAAATGATGCTTATCCCCGGCAGGATCCCACTGGAATACCGCACGTGTCACAACGCCGCCTGATTCCTCGTAGTAACCTTCGATTTCCTCGATAGAAAGGCAGCGCCTTAAGAATTTCCCATTGCGGTACACTGCCTGGAGTATCATTGCGATATTGAGGTTATCAATAAAAGTCACAGGAACGTTAATAGGATTCCCTGTCAGGCGCTGGATCATTTTCCTGACTGCGCTTGCATGGAATGTCGCAAGAACAGGGTGCCCCGTCTGCATTGCCTGGAATGCCACTGCCCCTTCTACCCCCCTGATTTCACCCGCGATGATATAATTGGGACGGGACCTTAGTGCTGCTTTAAGAAGTGTGAACATATCAACGTGGGACTCGGGGGGCCCCTGTTCTCTTGTTATCAGTTGCTGCCATACCGCCTGCGGCGGCTGTACTTCGGCCGTATCTTCTACTGTGAAAATCTTTGATTTACGGTTAATGAATGGAAGACAAGCATTGAGCATTGTGGTCTTGCCGCTTGCGGTCTCGCCTGAGAAAAAAACGCTCATCCCGTTTTCAAGACACATCCACATATAGGCTGCACTCATAGCGTCTATGCTTCCCCAGTTGATCAACTGGATGACGCTGACCGGAACGTCACTGAATTTTCTCATAGTAAAACTGATTCCCCGCCTGCTGACATCGTCGCTATAAAT
>CABMIA010000182.1 GCA_902386085.1 uncultured archaeon | reverse complement strand
TTTTGCAATAGTTTCAGATAGCTTCGGGCTTACTAAAGTCTCAAAGAAAATGTATTTCACTTTATTCGCCTGTGCAATTCTGACGACCTCTGCAATCTTGGCAGGGCCGGGCTCTATGTCTGGAGAGAGACCGGAAATCGAGCTTTGCGTTAATCCATACCTTTTGGCAAAATAGCCGAACGCAGCATGAGCGGTTATGAATACGTTCTTTTTGGCTGGAGCCAGTTCTTTTGAAATATTTGTGTCCAGTGCGTCCAGATCCTGTCTAAGTGATTGCGCATTGGCCATGTAATAATCACTATTTTTCGGGTCAGCTTTGATAAAAGCTTTCTCTATGGCATCTACCTGGTGTTTTGCCAGCACAGGGTCAAGCCAGATATGGGGATCAGGCGTCCCACCTTCCTTAATTAATTCAATACCTTGGCTTGAATCCACAACGATTAATTTGTGGGATTCGGTATTTGTTATAATTTTATCGATGTAGGGTTCAAGTCCTGCCCCGTTATAAACAAATATATTTGCCGAGTCTATATTAATAATATCCTTCGGGCCAGGTTCCCAGTCGTGCGGTTCTGCGCCAGCGGGAACCAGAATCGATACATCGGCCTTTTCTCCCCCGATGCGCTTGGAAAATTCATAAAGAGGATAAAAGGTAGTAACAGCATTTATTTTTCCACTTGGTTTTGGCTGCTGCTCAATGCATCCCGTGAGGCTTACAAGCAATATTATTACTAAAACTATAGTAAATGCAGGCTTTGCAGAATTCATCCGAGCGACCTTCCAGGACAGCAACAGCAGGTGTCGTGATTTATCTTAGTTCCGCATGGACTGTGGTCAGGATGAGAGAAATTCTTGCACAGTATGTCCACCACATCTTTAGTAACAAAATATTCAAATCTCCCGGTGGCCTCGCATGCGGTTTTTGCCTCCATTCCCATGCCTACCAGCATGCACACTATAAGCCCATGCCGCCTGTTTAAGAATTCTGCGTACTTGATACCTTTTTCGGTCAGGGAACAGCCGTGATATGGTGCATAGGTTATCAAATCTGTTTTTGCGAGTTCAAGTAATATCTTGGTTGTCGTTGAAGGATCGACGTGGAACTCATCTGATATTTCAGTAGTCTTTACGTTTTTTCTTTCTTTAATGAATTTTAGATAGTCTATCTTTTTCGGGGATAGTTCCAGTCCGTTTATACCTTTCATAAATCTAAATTTGGAGTCACTCCAAATATAGTTATCGATTAGGATGAATCATCCGGCTAAAATCAGCTAAAACCCCTGTGCAGCATACGGCGCAACCATTACGAATACAAATGACATGAGAATAAGGACAGCAAATAAGACCGCAATCACATTGGAGAGCCGCTCCACCTTTTCACCATCTCCCATTATCCTTGACAGGGACGAGGTCATAACATCTCGGAACACATGCCCGCCGTCAAGCGGGATTGCAGGCAGGCAGTTAAAAAGCCCTACATAGAAATTCATCCAGCCAATCCACATGAGTATGTTCAATATCACGAATATTCCTGCTCCAAGCGGGACAGCCCAGCCTGCGGGTTCATAGAAATTAGTGATCAGACCTGTAAAACCAGGGAAACCTTCCCCGGAAAGCCCGAAAATAGGCAGGCTGAACAACAGGAGCCAGCCGCTTATGCCGTTCAATAATGAAGGAATGCTCTTTAACACATGAAGATAGGTTTTGGCCGGGAACTGGCCAATGGTTATTCCTGTTGAGTAGCTTGTTGCGGATTCCCCTGGCGCATAGGAAATCCCCAGGAAACCTTTCTTGGTGTCTGTTTCGTATGGATATTTTGCAAGTTCTACATTGAAGACCAGACTAGTCGCATTCGCCGATGTATTGCTCAAAAGATATACATCGAGCTTCTGTCCGGCATATGTGGAATTCATGAAAGTAACGAAATCATCGAGTGTTTTGATTTCAGTATTATTGATTCTGACAAGAATCATATCAGGTTTAATCCCCGCAGTTTCGGCAGGCGACCCTTGTACAATATTAAAAACCTTTACTCCTTCGGGCGTTTCATTTCCTTTCACCGTAACGATGCTAATATTCCTCTTCATTCCCTGGTCAACAAGGGTCAGGGTAACATTTTTTCCGGGTCCAAGGGTACTGGCGTAAGATAGGAAATCATGTGAGTTATTTATCTGTATGTCATCTATGCCTGTAAGGATCATGTTCTGTTTTATGCCAGCCTGTTCGGCAGGCGACCCGGATACAACACCCGTTACCATTACATCACCGACAGGTGAAAGTGAGCCGAGAATCGAGAAGAACAGGATAAATGCCACAAATGCAGTAACAAAATTTGCCATTACTCCTGCTGTGAGTACCCTGAGACGCTCGCTGCGCGTAGCAAGCTTCTTGGGTTCAGCAGGTTCTGCCGGGATTATTTCTTTTTCCGCTTCATCCTTCTCCTCTTTTTTCCCGAGAAGCTGCTCTTCATCGGGTTCTGCAAAGCCCCCGATGGGAAGCAGGGCAAGTAATATACCCATTGATTTGACTTTTATGCCCTCGACTTTGCAGAGGATGGCATGGGAGAACTCATGTACCACAAGGGTCACTATTAATGCAATAATCCCGTATCCAAGTGGTATATACTCATTAATGCCCGGGATCAGGAAAATATTACGCGGTTCGTTGAATTTACCCGGGGGTGGAACCGTGTGCTTCTGGAATGACATTATCAGCGAGTAATCGACGTACAAAATCATGATGAACATTACAAGCATACCAATTAGCATAGCAGGAAGGCCGATCCGGGAAAAGACCCTCCAGAAACTTTTGTGAACTGCAAGCCTGTCAAGGAACCTCTGGCCTTTTTGTGTCCTGAGCATCAATACCGGTCCGTAAGCAGTGATATTGTATCTGCTCAATATCCCGCGCCTGTCAAGGAACATGACCAATAACCAGTAAAGCAAAAACGCAAAAATAATAAGATTAAAGTAATTCAAAAGATAGTCTCCCTTGGCAATCTAAGTAGGTTATTAAATATGTGACGCATATTATGCTTTGGGTGAGTTAATGTTTTCAATTGTATATATAACCGCTGGAGATATGGAAGAGGCAAGGAGCATCGGTAGAAAACTCGTTGAAGCACGTCTTGCCGCATGCGCTAATATTTTTCCCATTACCTCGGTTTTCAGGTGGAAAGGAAAGATCGATGAATCAGATGAATTCGGGATCATTGTCAAGACAAGAACAGATAAGGTAAAGGAAATTGAAAATACTGTGAAAAAAATACACAGTTATGAAGTGCCGTGCGTGGTATCATTTAAGCTTGATGAGGGGTCAAAAGAATATTTCAAATGGATAAAAGAATCAGTGGAGGAATAATGTATATATTATCGTTCGGGATAATTTCATCTGTTCTTCATTTGTTTTGTTTTTTTCATACAAAATCCACAAACATGCTGAGGACACTTATTTTATTTACTTTTCAAAGTTAGGACTAATATTTTTGTTCCAAGAAAATAAAAACCAAAAGTTATATATATGAAATAAAAGATTGGTGAACTGAAAAACGGAAAGCTCTTAAAAAGGATAGCATAAAACGAAACTCAAAACGGTAGGTTTGAAAAAATGCAACTAAAATTAATAGTAACTTTTCTTGCAGTAACAGGGTTTATTGTATTTTTAATCCCGGAAGTGAACGCTTCCGAGAATTCGTGCATCGACTGCCATAAAACTTTATCGCCATTCCTTGAAGTTCAGAAGCAGTTCAATCAGATAAGGATAGAGCATCTTGAAAGGAATGTTTCCTGTTCCCTTGAATGCCATGAGGACAGGGTAAGGCAGCTCGCTACTGCGAATTATCAGCAGTGGTCTGAATCTCTTCATGGCCTGAAAGGAATCACGTGCGAGGTCTGCCATGGAGGGTACCCCAATGAGTCTACCAAAGAAAAGGCCCATATCGGTATTAAGAAACCTACCGACACTGACAGCCCTGTTTATTATACCAATGTCCCGAACACATGCGGCAGATGCCACACCAAGGAGCTTTCCAGTTTCCAGAGCAGCAAACATTACCAGAGGCTTGAGGCACTGAAAACCGCCCCAACATGCACAACGTGCCACGCTCCCCATACATTCAGGGTATTGAATCCTGAAGATTTCAGGAATTTCTGCGGAAACTGCCATTCCGTCTACAAAAAGGTAGCTCCATACGACATTCCGGTTCAGGCGGACTATTTGCTTGGAAAGGTGAACAAACTGAAATTCAATATCGAAATGGCGAACCAGGATATATTCTGGGCAAAAAAGAACGGAACTGACGTTACTCAGGCGCAGTCGGATGTAGATAATGCGCTCGCAACAGTTCAAAATCTTGCTCCCATGTGGCATGAGTTCAATCTCACGCATTTCGAAGATGAAGTGGATTCTGCAAGCAAGGATGTCCAAAAGGCAGAGGAAATCGTAAAGCCTGCCCAGACTCCTTTAAGCACGCCTGCTCCAAAAGCGCCGGGATTCATCGGATTATTCGCACTAATGGCTGTTCTGGCTGCGTTGCATATAATGAAAAAGAACAGGAATTAAAAAGAGTGATAAAAACGAACTCTGGCTTTTTGCAGGTGAGAAAATAATGCAGCCGCACTTGAAACGGGTTTTTATGTTGCTTGTGATTGCGATAATAGGCTTTGTTTTTGTAAGATCCTTAATCGTTCCCGACTCCTTCGGAGAATATGGCTGGTATAGGGCCAATTCCGTAAATGATATCAGGAATTTCCCGGTAAAACACGCCGGGTCTGCAAGCTGTGGCGATGAAAGCTGCCATGCTGCGATTTATTCAATTTGGAAGGATTCCGGACATAAGACGGTTAATTGTGAAACATGCCACGGTGCTTCCGGAGAGCACGCCAATAACATCAGGATACTTCCGACCCCCGCAAATGACTCACGTGATTTTTGCGGCTTGTGTCATTTCAAGCGAGTAGCCAGGCCTGAAAATTTCCCGCAGATAGACCCGGAAATACATGGTGAGAATTTACAATGTACGTATTGCCACAACCCCCATAAGCCGTGGTTTGTTTAACCGGAGGAAAAATGAACGTATCAAGGCGCGAGTTTACTAAAATTGGATGCAGGATCATCATAGGTGCAGCGGCAGGTTCAGCAGTAATCGAATCTATTGTTGCAAAAGGCACTGCATCCCAGGATCCGCCAGGGGATTATGACTGGAATGCGCATTACTGGGGTTATGTGATCGATACCCGCAAGTGTATCGGATGCGGCAGGTGCGCCAAAGCCTGTAAGCTTGAGAACAATGTACCTTTTGACGAGCCTGTTTACAGGACATGGGTTGAAAGATACAGGGTATTGAAAGGGGAAGATGTAAAAATCGACTCGCCGAACGGCAGTATTGACGGGTTTGACGACGACATTCCTGCCGAAGAAGTCAAAAAGGCATTTTATGTTCCGAAAATCTGCAACCACTGCGATACCCCACCCTGTGTTCAGGTCTGTCCGGTCGGGGCCACGTACGAGACAAAAGACGGGGTCGTTCTTGTGGATTATGATTACTGTATCGGATGCAGATACTGCATCCAGGGGTGTCCCTATGGCGCGAGATACTTTAACACGGAAAGGAAGACCGCCGATAAATGCACATGGTGCTACCACAGGATTACAAGAGGTCTTTTACCAGCATGTGTCCAGGCATGCCCGGTCGGTGCAAGGGTTTTTGGAGACCTGAAAGATCCTGAGAGTGCAGTTAATAAAATACTGGATAAAGAGCGGATCAATGTTCTCAAGCCAGACTTGGGAACGAAACCTAAAGTCTATTACGTTGGACTTGACAGGGAAGTGAAATGATGGAGAGTCTGATCTGGGGATATATATACCCAAATGAAGCTGAAATACAGTGGAGCATACTGATTGTTTTATATCCGTATATCACAGGGCTCGTAGCCGGGGCGTTCATAGCCTCATCATTGTATCATGTTTTTGGTAAAAAGGAGATTAAACCCGTGGCGAGGTTTGCGCTTCTCACAGCATTATCATTCCTGCTTGTTGCAACAATGCCTCTGCTTACGCATCTCGGACATCCAGAGCGCGGCATAGAGATTATGTTTACGCCGCATGTTACGTCTGCAATGTCAGGTTTCGGCTACATATATTCCTTTTATCTGATCGTCGTAGGGCTTGAGATATGGCTGTCTTTTAGAGAAGATATCGTCAAAAAAGCGCTCAACTCCAGAGGATGGAAAGAGGTTTTATATTCTGCCCTGGCGCTCTTTTCATACGATATCTCTGAGAAAGCTCTACACGAAGATGAAAAACTCGCCAAGAGACTTGCAATAATAGGCATCCCGTCAGCAGCATTCCTTCATGGGTATGTTGGTTTCATATTCGGCGGTATCAAGGCAAATCCTTGGTGGTCCACGCCTCTTATGCCGATCATATTCCTGATGTCAGCAATCGTATCAGGTATAGCGCTTTTGATTTTACTCTACATTGCATCAATGAAGATCCGCAAACATGCTATCGATCATAAATGCCTTCATTCGCTGGCCCATTACCTGTGGATTTTCTTGATACTTGATTTCACACTTGAAATTCTTGAAATTATCAGCATGAAATACGAGTCTCTCGAAAGGATCGACATAATCAACAGGCTCCTCTCGGATAAAATAGCTACGACTTTTTACGGAGTACAGATCGGACTGGGTATCTTTATCCCATTCATCCTCATACTTCTTGTAGGTATTATTAAGAACCGTGAAACGCTGAAAATGATAATGATAGCGATTTCCTCCATTTTTGTTGTGATAGGAGTTTTTGCCATGCGATGGAATGTAGTGATCGGAGGCCAGGAGATTTCCAAGAGTCTTAGCGGCACCAATACATATGTTCCGGTTTTCTTCAATCTGGAAGGCGTCCTCCCGGCAATCATAATCTTACTAATTCCATTCATAATCCTGTCAGTTTTAACATACATTCTACCGCCATGGAAGGATATGGAACCGGAAGAGTGAAACATATCGTAAGGTATTTATTGTATCAGATCATCAATTATTTTTATATTGCCAGACTGAAAAACGGGTACATGGTTTGAGCTATAAGATAGGTATTGAAGCACAAAGATAGGATATTTGAGAATCTAATAACGACGGATGCGAAAAATGTTTTTGAAAACAAATGATCAAAAAAAGATATACGTAAAAATGTTAATTGCTTGCATAATATTTGGCTATTTTATTGGTGTCGCAGGAGCATCAAATTTAGATGCACTGAACAATTCTTGTGTAAACTGCCACAAGACATTGTCGCCTTTTACAGACGAACAGAAAAGGTTTAACGAAATCAGACTAAACCACACTGAAAGGAATATATCCTGCTCGCTTGAATGTCATGAAGATGTAATAAGAAAAAAAGCAACCGATAATTTCCAGCAGTGGTCTGATTCTGTCCATTCGAACTATTTTGTCACGTGTGATGCATGCCATGGCGGAAACAGCGGTGCAAAAACAGAAGCAGAAGCCCACTCTACAATGAAAAATGTAAATGACCCTAACAGCACTGTTTATTTTAAAAATATTCCGGATACATGTGGAAAGTGCCATGTTGAGGAACTTACCCATTTCAAGAACACGATGCATTACCAGAGATTGAAAGCAGAATCCCGTGCTCCCTCATGCATCACATGTCATTCTCCCCACACGTTTAAAGTGCTCAAGGCATCCGAGCTCACTCCTTTATGCAGCGTCTGCCATAATCAGATAGATCAGATAGCAATACCAAGCGTACCCAAAGATGCTCAAAATGCACTGGAAAAAGCTAATGAATTCAAGGATGAAGTCTTAAGAGCAAAAAATGCTGTAGCTGTTGCCAAGGCAGCGGGAAAAGATGTTTCTTCCGCGCAGATGGATCTTGATAAGGCAATCTCGGTGATGAACGATATTCCCTCTTTATGGCATGGATTCAACCTGAAAGACTTTGACCAGCAGGTGCAAAATGGGATTAATTTTGCCGATAAAGCGCAATATAAGGCATCGGGTGTTGAACCTACTGTGCCACGTGCGCCAGCGCCTGGAATAGCTCTGCTTCTTGCGATTTTTGGTATAATATACTTGATAAGAAAATGGTGAAAGGGACTTCCGATGGATAATATATCATTTACAGCGATTATTAAGAACTGGATTTCAGCGCATAAACTATCGATTATAATTGTATTGATCGTACTGCTATCGACTGTGGCAGTTGTTTCTGAAAAGATGCTCGAGGTTACGGAAAATCCTGCGTTCTGTGGAAAGAACTGCCATATCATGAGACCTTATTATGATTCCTGGCGCGGATCGTCGCATAACGATGTTAAATGCGTGGAATGCCATTACGAACCCGGGCTAATAGGCCATATAAAAGGTAAGATCAACGGGCTTATGCAATTCTATAGCTATGAGACTACGGTTGAAGAATATTCCGGAAAGTTATATGCAAAAGTAATGGACAAGAACTGTCTTGTCTGCCATGAGAAGCGTATTTTTTCTTCTGATATCGGTTATATGGGCGTTAATTTCAGTCATAAAAACCATCTTCTTGAATCTAAGAGGGGGATTTCGCTGACATGCACAAGCTGCCATTCCATGCTTGTGATAGGCATGAAGGAGCACCAGTCCGTTACAGATCCTTCGTGCAACCAGTGCCATCCGAATATAGTCCAGAAGGATATCGGGCATATCGTGGTGACTACCTCAACGTGCTTTACCTGCCACTTCAGGGATGTTCCAGGCAATACGTCCATATCGGGCTGCCCATCATGTCACGGTCCGCCAAAAGAAATGTTGCACAGCAATTATACTAACTTTAACCATTCAAGTCATTTGAGCCGGGGATTTAACTGTCTCACCTGTCACACGAACATATCAACAGGTGCGAATGACATTGTTCCGAAGGACAAATGCTTTTCCTGTCATAATATCAAGGACAGGGTTGAAAGATACGACGATTTCAGTTTCGTGCATAAAAACCATGTGACAAACAATAAGATAGCGTGTTATAACTGTCACTCCAACGTCAAGCACACTCCGACTATAAAGGATAATCTATGTGCTAACTGTCATGCCAGCGAGCACCCAAGCGACTGGTTGATGACGCATAAGACCCAGGTTCTAATAGGAAAGGTATGTAGCGACTGCCACCAGCCAAAGTTCTGCTCTGACTGCCACGCTACAGGTATTGCAAGCGGTAAGAAGAAAGCGTCTTAAATGAATTTCCCTTATAAGAACACTACAATAAAAATTGCCGCGCATGTTTATGAACCTTCTGAAGATTCTTTCCTGCTGGCAGAAGCAGCATTGACCCAGATAAAGGGGACTGAGCAGATTTTAGAAGTTGGATGCGGGAGCGGGATAATATCAAAGGTCATAAAAGAAAATACAAAAGCCCGGGTAACAGGGGTTGACATAAACCCTTATGCGGTAAAGTGCACAAAAGAAAGCGGGGTCGAAGCAATAAGAGGAGACCTGTTAAGCTGCCTTAAAGGAAAGTTTGATATGATTATATTCAATCCTCCCTACCTCCCGACAAGAAAGGAGGAAAGGATAAAAGACTGGCTTGGGGTCGCGCTCGACGGCGGATATGACGGCAGGAGAATAATCTACAGGTTCCTTGAGGATTGCAATGCTCATCTTGCTGATAACGGACGGATTCTGATGGTGCTATCATCCCTCACTGGAATTGAAGAGGTTAAATCAAGAATGGGATCCCTGGGTTATGCTGTCGAAGATACGATGGAGGAACGGTTCATATTTGAGCAACTGAAAGTAATAACCGCAAGAAAGAAATATTTATAAACAATTGCTAAAATTGACGGTAAGCTGATATAACTGTTTAGCATATTCCATCCTATAATACAAAAAATACCATATGTTCAAAGTAATCCCCGCAATCGATCTGAAAAACAAAAAATGCGTTTCCCTTGTCCAGGGCATCCCGGGCACAGAGCGCGTATCCCTGAACGATCCACTGGGCATTGCCGCGCGCTGGGTCCGGGAAGGTGCGAGCGTGCTTCATCTCATCGACCTTGACGGCGCTATAGAGGGGGAACGGATGAACAGTTCCATAATAGAGGCAATAGCAAAGAACTTCGATGTCGAGACGCAGGCCGGAGGAGGGATAAGATCAAAAAACGATGCAGCAGAGCTCCTGAACATCGGCGTGGATAGGGTGATTCTCGGAACTGCTGCTGTAAATAATCCTTCTCTTGTAGAGGAGCTGACCCATGAATTCGGGAGCGAGCGCATAATGGTTGCACTGGATTCAAAAAACGGGAGGGTAACAACACACGGCTGGGCAAAGAGCTCGGTTTATACACCCGCCGGGCTTGCAAAGAAATTCGAGGAACTCGGGGCAGGAAGCATTCTTTTCACAGACATAAACACAGAAGGGTTGCTTAAGGGTGTAAATCCTGGGCCAACTGAGGAACTTGCAGGCGCACTTAATATCCCTGTGATAGCTTCGGGCGGCATCACAACACTTTCGGATATCGAAGTGATCAAAAAAACCGGGGCAAAAGGGGTTGTGATCGGGGCGGCCCTGTATGTAGGGAATTTCACGCTGCAGGATGCGCTGAAGTTGGAAGAAAGTTAGTAACGGGGATTGGCTTTTGATTGTTTAATACATAAAAAACTATAAACACTTTTTCTTATCTCGCTAATGGAAATGGATTAGTTTGATTTTCCAGCGAGTATTATATTAGCTCTCCCTTTTTTTATCTTTTTGATTAATCCCCTCTCTTCCAAGTCATCCAGCATAAGGCTGACCTTTGCCTCGGAGTAAGGTAATTTTTTCCTTAATTCCTTCTGGGTAATTCTCCCGCCCGTTTTCAGTATTATATCGTAGAGTTCTTTAAGGTCAGAAGGAAGTTCCTCTTTTCCGATATCAGATATCTCGGCCGGATGCACCGGGTTCTCATGTGTGATTGGCTCTTTTCTGCTGGTTTTTTTCTTCCTGCTCCAGTAAAAAGCAAATAAAACCAAAAACAAGATGATAAAGACGGGTATAACGTAGCTGTATAAATTTTCATTTTTCACATCAATCTCGCCTGTCAGGTTTATATCGCCAATGTACTCGCGTTCTGAATCCAGAGGTGGAAAAAGAAGGATATCTATGTTGATCAAATCATCTACCCTGTTTATCCGGATTTTCTCTTCACCTGTATATTCGAGGATATTATTACTGAAATATTTGGCCTTGATCGAATAATTCCCCGGAGAAAGAGCAAATAAGTATGTACCCGTCGTTGAAACGTTGTACTGTGCCATTGAGGAATTTGCTTCCACCTCCACTATCACATTCTTAAGGGGCTTTTCGAGATCAGACCATTCATAAACAGTGCCGTACACTTTTGCTGCCTGCGCACTGGCAATGAGACTGGCCATAAGAAATATCATCAGGATTATGCGTCTCTTTGTGTACACATGTTCTAATTTTAAAATATGGTATAAATAGTTTATTATAAAGTAAAAAAGACATTTATAAAGGCTTGTAAAGAATTAAAAAGCTTGTAAGAGCTTAATTTTTTTATCACATAAAAGTATATTTATCTATTCAGCCATTATACTATTGGGTAACCAATCACCGGCACACGGGATTGATAAATACAGAAGGAGGCAATAGAATGAAAAATAAACAGCGGCCAAATATAATAATGTCGCTTGTTGCGGTATTGTTTATATTGAGCCTGTTCTCAGGAGTCGTGACAGCCCAGCAAACGCCCGGAGAACAGTACGAAAAAGATAAAGAACAGTACAAGATACACAAGGAGAATTACGAACGTACGAAATTAGATTTCGAGAATTCAAAAGGGCAGTTCGAAAAGGCTTTAAGGAAATTGAACAATACAAAAAATAACAGGTCAGGGGATGATCTGAAACTCAAAGCCCGGGACTATTTTGAAAAAGCAATAGATCACATAGCTGCCCATCTCGAAATCCTGAAGTACAGGGCAGAACTTCCGGAAAACAAAGGGATTGCCTCATTCGATATTCCAGCCAATGTCGATGCTTTGTTGGCGCAACTGGAGCAGACAAGGCCAAAAGTTCAGCAGGCTAACACAATCCCTGAGTTTAAAGCAGTTAACAAAGAGTTAAACGCGTTGTGGGTTAAAACCAAGCTTGAAACACGCTATGATTTTGCGTTGCTGCTTGACCATAGAATAGGCAATTTCATCACAAAAGCTGACAATGTCTCGACCAAGCTCGATGCGGCGATCCAGCGACTGAAATCAGAGGGCAAGGATACGGCGAAACTTGAGGAGGAGGCTGCAAATTACAGAAACCAGGTGAACCAGGCAAAAGATAACCAGATGCAAACGAGTGGCCCATTATTAAGCCATAACGGTTTTGCCGCTGACGGCACAGTGACAGACGTTGATAATGCAAGGGCGTTCCTGACACAGACCGAGAACGCACAAAAAGAAACGATCCAAAAATTGAGAACAGCAACCAGGCGATTGCAGGATTTCTTCAGGGAGTTCAAGGCACTTTCAGGCGGGAACAATGCTGCCGGCCGGACAGAAGACAGCGGTAATGATAACAGAAAGATCGCAGGGAACACGGCCGTGACCGTTACTGTGATACCAAAGTCGATCAAGGAGGAGTAAAGGTGAAGGGTATCTATATAGTATTACTGGTGCTTGTAGTTGCAGCATCGGTATTAGGTTGTGTGGGAAAGAAACAGACCGAAACATCAACCAATATTGTTCCCCAAAGTGAGACAAAGGTATCTCCTGCCCAGACCGCCTCTCCTGCACAGACCCAGGTATCCGGTGCGCCCGCAGAAGCCTCTTCTAATGGCGCTGACACGTTTGGGACTGAAAGCGACATTGCGGCAATAGATTCGATCGTTAACGATTCGAATATGGATATTTCCTTATCAGATTCGATCTGAGGTAAATGCAGGGCGTTTACCATTTTTTTATTTGTCCGTATCGAGTCGCATAAACTTTAAAGACTTGCCACCTATAATTAGAAATATGAGAATTCTTGTGCATATCTGCTGCGCGCCATGTTTCACATATCCGCACAAATTTTTAATTGAGGAAGGCCATGATATTACAGGGTTTTTTTATAATCCGAACATACACCCTTATTCGGAGTACAAGAACCGAATGGAAACGCTTGAAAAATATGCAGAAATTAAAGGAACACGGGTTATTTATAGAAATGACTATGATCTGGAGAAATACCTTCGCGGGTCGCTGGATTCCGAAGACAGGTGCAGGTTCTGTTATACTTACAGGCTCACGGAAGCGGTAAAACAGGCGCACATACTGGGATTTGAAGCTTTCACGACTACGCTTTTGATCTCACCATACCAGAAACACGAAATGATAGCAGAAGTGGGCAAAAAATTAGCAGATGAATATGGCATTGCGTTCTTTTATGAGGATTTCAGGAAAGGCTACAGGGAATCGCGTGAAATCGCAAGGGGTCTTGGCCTTTACATGCAGAAATACTGTGGATGCATTTTCAGCGAAAAAGAACGGTATTTCAAACCAGAATAGCTTTATACGGCAGTTTTAGTGCCGGTAATTTTGCGAAATACCAGGACAATCCCAACAATATTCCCCCTGCCGTCTTTGATAGTGTCCGTACTGCTATCGAGGGGTGTTTTTACTTTGTTTTTACTTATCAATACTGTCTTGTTCACATTATCATCATTTTTTTCGCTTACTATATTGAAAACATCCTTCAACGGCATTCCTTTCGCTTCTTCCATGTTCCACCCGGTCATTAACTGGGCGACCGGGTTCATGAATAACACCCGCGCTTCCGGGTCAGTAGCAATCACTGCATCACTTATGCTTTTAAGCGTTATCTTGTACCACTCCCTGCTCTCTTTCAATTTCTTCTCGATCTTATGTTTATATAAATCTATCTCAATATTAATCTGTAATTCACGCTCTTTGAATGGTTTGATGATATATCCGAAAGGTTCGGTTATTTTAGCCCTTTCCAGGATCTTTTCATCAGAATAAGCAGTGAGATAAACCACTGGAATGTCAAAATTAGAGCGTATTGAGCTTGCAGCTTCAATCCCGTCTATATTACCCTGCAACATAATATCCATCAGCACTAAATCAGGTTTAATTTCAGTTACCTTTTTTATAGCAGCTTCCCCGGAAGGCACCACTGAAGGAATTTTATATCCCAGGTTCTGCAGGCTCCTTTTTATGTCCTCGGCAACAATAACTTCATCTTCAACGATCATTATCTGAATTCCTGCCATTATTTCACACCTCTGAATTTAATTCGAAATTCGGTCCCTTTATCCAGGTTAAGATGAATTTCCCCCTGTAATTGATTTTCCGATAAGATCGTAACGAGGTGTAACCCGAGCGATTTCACATTATGGAGATCCATATCCTTCGGAATCCCGACCCCGTCATCGCTTACCACAAGTTCGATCATATTATCACCGATGGAGTGGAGTATTATTTTTAGTTCGCCCCTTTTATCGCCCGGAAATGCGTATTTCATGGAATTAGTAACAAGTTCGTTAATGACCAATCCGCACGGAATGGCAGAATCGATGCCGATAGGGACATCCTCTACTTGTAAATTCAGTGCGATTTTGCTTGTACTGATACCGTACGACTGAAACAGGCCGTTCACCAGATCCTTTATATATCCATTGATATCGATTTTTGTGAAATTCTGGGATTGATACAGCTTTTCATGAATAAGGGCCATCGATGTAATCCTGTTCCTGCTCTCCTTAAACATCTCAATGAAAGTACTATCCTTGCTAAACTCCGACTGGAGGCTCAACAGGCTGGAAATGATCTGCATATTATTCTTGACCCTGTGATGTATCTCCCTCAAAAGCACCTCTTTTTCGGCAAGGGACGATCTGATCTGCTCTTCTGCCTTCTTGCGCTCGGTTATATCCCTGATTATACTGGAAAGCCCTATGATATTCTGGTCCGAATCCTGGAGAATAGAAATTGTCATACTTACATCTATCGGGCTACCATCCTTGCGCAATAAGACCGCATCAAATCCTGTGACTCCATGACCTGATAGAACGTTATTTTTAATCTGTTCCCTGCCATCAACAAGATGGGGAGGGACGATCAATTGTGAAAGTTTTTTTCCTATTACCTCTTCGGTATTCCACCCGAAGATTTTCTCAGCACTCCGGTTCCATGAAGTAATCATGTCTTCAAGATCGGTTATTATGATTGCATCATTGGCATTGTCAAACAAGTTTCTATAATTTTTTTCAGCTACGTCACGCAGTTTGTGCTCGGTATCGGCCAGTTTGCCATAGGGTTGTTCGATGGATGACTTGAACATGGCAAGATACACAAAATATAAACCAGCGGCCTTAAGCAAATGTCCTGAGTAATCATAATAAAGATAAATAGAATTGCTCGTTAATAGTAAAATAAAGCCGTATATGAGACAAATGATACTTTTTTGTCCAGTTCTCTGTAGTTTTATTGTATAGAGGTAGATCGTCCAGATGAAAACCAATCCGGTAATAAGCAATAGAATTATCCCTGTGCTGGAGATACTTTCATCCGGATTCAACATTTGAGGCAAATAGCCTGGAAATAGGAACATGGTCATCATAGATATTATCGCCAGGCTGATAGCAGAGAAATAGAGGATTGGTTTATTAATTATATTTGGAAATGTATCTTTATAAATATATACACTTATAAGTAATAAAAATACGGAAATAATACGTGCCTCGATCCAGAAAGCTTCGGCTTTCTGTAAGGAGTTCTTTGTTATGAAATCCGGCATGTATGGATAAGAAAGCATATGGAAAAGATCAAGAATACCTACGACGAAAAAGGTTACTCCAAGGAAAAGAGAATGGTTATCCCGGCTTTTGCCGTATGCAAACCAGTTTATTGCAAAGATAGAAAAGGAAAGAACAAGAGGCAAAAGTTCTGTTGCGACCTCGAAATAGTCACTCACAAAGGCTGAGCCTAACTTATACGACTCAAGAAACTGCCCCAGGAAGACCATCGTTACAACGATTAATAGTACTTTTAAAGCATGATTTATTTTGATCATTTAGTTCACATCTTTTCAATTAACTTGGAATTAGTCATAATTTAAAAGCAACATAAATTTCACAAAAATCATTTCCTGAGGCGATGGTTTTCGACATCGAATGAACTCTTTCTATCTGTTCACCGAACGCATGTGTTATCCATTCATCGTACAACCCCTTAATAAAAGTACAATTTGCGGCGTTAAGTGCATCACCTTTCACCAGCGGACAGGCTGTGATTTTGCCATAAATTACATTTTCGCTGACTACTGACCAATTGGAGACCTGTTTTAGAATCACGCTCATCTCCTCCATATACTTTACAAAAGTGTTTGAGTCCCAGATGTTTATTTTTTTGTCTTTTTCATAATTTTCTATTAATTTTTTGCCCATTTTGCTGCCAAGCGATTTAATAAAATCTTCATTCGAGGGAACATTTTTTAGCATATCCAGCATCTTGACAAGCTCTGCGGTATTGTTTGCAGCAGGATCTTCTTCGGCCTGGAAGTCCTCTACCATCCGAATAAGTATCTTGCTCATTGGGGGTAGTTGCTTCAGGACTATGAGGTTCTCACCTACCGTTGAACTGTATGTTTGCCCGTTAAGGCTCAAT
>CABMIA010000181.1 GCA_902386085.1 uncultured archaeon | reverse complement strand
TCCCATCCTGTGGACGATGCGCCGCTCTGAAACCAAAAGGATCAAGGCCCCGCCAAGGGTCACGATCGAGAGCGGGATTTTATAATAGTTCGCAACTCCTCCGAGTACGATTACCGCAAGCAGTACCGATAGGCCAAGGGCGACAAAGAATTTATTCTTTATCTGGTTTCCGCCCAAGTCCTGTGTTTTGAAACTCTCAGGTATTTGCTTTCTGAAAATATATTTCATCAAATAATAATTTACAAACGCTGCTGCAAGGGTTGGAAAGATCATGTATTTCGTAAAGCCGAAATAGTCAAGCCTGAAACTATCGCCTATCAGGATATTTGTAAGATTCCCGATATACAGGGGCATTGAGAAAGTGTTCGCTGCAAAAAAGGAGGCATACATATAGGGTTTCGGGTTAATTCCTGCATTCCTGCAAAAAATGAGAATGATAGGAGTTGTTGTCAGGATGACCACATCGTTCCCTGCAAAAAGCGATATGACGGATACCACAAGATACGTGTATAAAAAAAGCCTCTTTCCGCTGTTTTTTGAGGCCTGTATCGCCCTTGTAGCGCAGTATTCGAAGAAGCCGTAATCATCAAGGAGCGTTGAGATAACCATCAGCGTCGCAAGGATAATCACAACATTCCATGTGTTCACAAGCGGCACTGGCATCTGCTGCGTGGAAATACCGAGGGCTTCAAGTATATGATGCGGCTTGAGCAAAAGAATAATTGCAACTGCCGCGCCGATCAGAGCGGCATGCGCCTCATTGATTCCTTTCGGCTTTACGACTATCAGCGCATAAGTAAATACAAAAACTGCAATTGCAAGAACCTGAATCAATTATGCCTATAAGCGTTCTTCCCTGAAATCTTTGCAACCTCTATTGGTCTCGTATACGTTTTTCTTGGCCAGGGTGCAGGAACCATCATATTGTTCCCGGTTGCTTCCTTTTATTTTTGTTGAGAAGTATCTGCAATCAACACAATACTTCAAGATTCATCCTCCAAAAAGTATTTTTAGGCATAATAGTATTTAAAAGTTTCTATAATCAGATAATTTTAATCTATCCATTATAAAATAAAATTCCCCTATCAATGTTTTCACTAAAAATCTGATATATGCAAACTCATTAATAAACCTTACTAAATGCTTAATGTTGCAATAAAGATATATATAAGATTATATAATAAATGGGATGAGGGATAATAATGGATGCGAATCAGTTTATTGAAGTATTTACTGAAATATTTAAAGTAATCGCGTCGGTCGCCATAATATTTTTTTGCGGGCTTGTTCTTCTTTTGACGCGAAAGCTGGACAGGGATTTACTGAGAGCAAGGCTTTTCCTGAAAGATAATATGATGCGGCAGACCTGGATCTACATTTCGATCGCAGGCGCATCTTTTTCCTTTAATGTCATGATCGGGTTTGCAGGCTTTTTCAACGCCATAAATGACATTCTTACAGGCTATCATATCGTTGAATTGAACCAGATCATCTTCCTGACAGCATTCGTATTTGCAGTCCATAGCTGGTACTTATTTATAAGTATGCATAATCAACTAAATACAGGAATCAAGACGAATATACTATGAGAACACTCACCGAACGTGATAAAAAAATCCTCTCAAAGCTCGCCCCCGAACTTCAGGGAGCGACCGGCCCTGCGCCCGGGCATGATTTTAAATTTATCCTGGTTCCGGTGTCTCACCGCGTCTCGGAATCTTCTGAGGATTTCGGGGCCAGGATCAATAAATTGACAGATGAAGAGCTTACGTATCTTGTGCGTTTGGTCAAAGAAGGGGAAGAGGATGTCGGTTCACTGGCAGAAGGGGATTTTGATGCTTTTCTTGAAGCAATAAAAAAAAGGCTCCCTGAAAAGGCAGGGGAACTGGCCGGCCGGTAACAAGATTTTAAGACTCGGAATCCTGCGGCAAGGATTGATTTTAATACCCCGCAGTCTTATTTAACGTATCATGCCCTCCATCATCGACCCTATCTACGGCCATGTGGGAATAAGTGATTTAGAGCAACTCATCATCAACACTCCTGAAATGGCGCGCCTTCGCAGGATACAGCAGCTCGGTCTTGCCGACCTTGCTTTCCCCGGGGCTAACCACACGCGTTTTGAGCACAGTGTTGGCACGCTTTTCATCGCAGATAAGATGGCAAAAGCCCTGGGCCTGGCACAGGAGGAGATCGTAAAAGTCAGGCTCGCGGCATTACTTCACGATATAGGGCACTGTGCGTTCTCGCATGTGGTGGAAAGTGTGCTGAAGCGGAATCCTGCATACCAGCCAGTGATTGGCGGCAGGAGATTCCTGAAGCATGAAATGTTCACAAGGCATATAATCTCAAATTCATTTCATACAAGACCCGGAATCGAATCCCGGGTTATTGACGGGAAGGCATTTTTTGAGGAGATCGCTAAAATTGCGACCGGCGACGTAGAGGGTCTTCCAAAACCTTATCTTGCCCAGATCATCTCGGATGACATAGATGCAGACAGGATCGATTTCCTGCTTCGGGATTCGTACCATACAGGCGTCTCGCTCGGGCTTGTAGATGTCGACCAGATCATTGCAAGCTTATCGCTGAACAACGGAAGGATCGTACTGGGAGGTTCTGCAAGTTACGACGAAGATATGGCGCTGACCGCTGCAGAATCCATGCTGATCGCCAGGTCACATCATTATTCTGCGATTATCCATAACCCGAAAACGCAGGGAGCAAGGGTCATGCTGCTCCATGCCCTTGAGAATTCACTTGGAAATCTTGAGAAATCCGGGAATGATTTAAAATCAACAGTATTAAAGTTTTTTACCTCATATACTGATACAGATCTAATGAATTTCATCGAAGCTCATGGAGATATCCAGGCAAAAAAACTGGCAGATAAAATCCGCAGCGCAAATATCTGCAACGCTGTGGCGCGTTTCACCCACAAAAACCTAAATCCCAGGACGCGGATGGCGCTTTCCACGATTACAAGAAATGGCGTGGCAAAGAAGATGTTCGAGGATGAACTTGCAAAGCGCTTTATCAAAAAATCCAATGCGTCAGTTCTTGTAGACCTTGATGTAGCAAGCGGTATCCCGAAGAGCACCCGCATAAAAACCGGCGAGTATGAAGGATTCTTATATGATGAATCAGCCCTGGCTAACGGTCTTGTCAGGTCGATCTCACGCCAGATATCGTTATGCATATTTTCAAAAGCAGTTGACGATGCTGCGCTATTGCAGGCTTCGCACGATTTTCTTCTCGATATCGAAAGCCTGTCCCCGCGGCTTTTGCACTTTATCAGGAACGAAACCAGCCTCCCCATAGAGGGGCTCCTTCTTATCTTTTACAGCTCCCACAGGATGTTCAGTAAGGAAGCCGATGGAAGGATCACGATGCCGCGGCTTCGTAACATCGCCAGGATATACCATCTTGTCAGGGAGCTTGGGAAGATCGAAAGGTTGCGCAATTTATTTGATTACAGGTTCCATGACCGTTACGGTTTCCATTACAGCGACAGGCTTTTTGAGGATATCCAGCTTCTCGTTGCCATGGGCATGGTGGATGAAGACCTCCGGTATTTTGAAAAGAACGGGAGATGGAAACAGCGGTATGAATATGTGCTGACCAATGACGGTCTTGAATATGCGGAAATGATCGCACCCGCATACCAGAACGAACTCAAGCTGATAGAGGAATATCTTGCAATAAACAAACATTCGATTCCACGGGACATGGTCAGCATAGCCTCAGGAAGATATAAAAAAGCAGCAAAGGAAGTATTGGCCTTCTCGCGTATCAAATAGCCGGAATTATTTGGATGAATTTATATACCATAAAAAAG
Source organism: uncultured archaeon (assembly GCA_902386085.1). GTDB lineage: Archaea > Halobacteriota > Methanosarcinia > Methanosarcinales > Methanoperedenaceae > Methanoperedens. The sequence goes on along the minus strand of CABMIA010000181.1, from coordinate 3,395 downwards.
TAGAAATAATAATTCCGGAGGATTATGAAAGAACTAAATCTTGATAAAGATGATCTTGTAATTGTGATAGCCATCATTGTTGTGTTTTTGATTGTAGTCGGTGTCGGATGGCTGTTCCTCACACATTAAAATTTAAAAATTTACACATCACCGTGCAGTGTCCCTGTTTTTCGAAGGCCAGATCAATATCCAACAGAACCATGCTGCTAAAATTAAATAGTATGTAATTAAAGTATAGATTATGACCACAATTGAAAAACATCGCAAATTAGATTATACTGATATTCTTTTCTGGCTCGGTATCTTGATGCTGACAGCCTGGATTATAGGCAAGCTCGCCGGATTAATACACTCCCCATAAATGTAAATTTATATTTTTTTACTTTTCTTGCATCGTCTCTTTGATAATCTCTTTAAGTGTATCCCTGAGTCTGCCTTCTGGGTTAGATAGATCATCCGCGATTATATCAAGCACCAGATCCAGACCTCCAGGACTTGAAGTAAGGTAGTCTCTTACAACAGCATCCATCCGTTCACAGCAGTCAACGCACAGGTCCACGCCTTCTATCTCGGCGTCGTTAGCAGGTTCAAGAGCAGTCTGGCAGAGGAAACATTTATTCATATCATCACCAGCGCCGTTAATGTATCCGAACTCATATCAATGTTATGCATATGTGTATCCTGTTATTAACCGGATCAGAAAATTTTTGAGCGATGGTTGAAATCACACTACACTGCACTTTTTTCCATCTTTCGACAGCAGCACCACACGGCTCGCCTCGGATTCATCGGCAATGCAGTAACCAAGAGCATCCGCCACATGTTCTGAAAAAATCCTGACATCATAATGCGAAGGCATGTTATCCCTGGAAAGCCGTTTTCTTGAAAAACCAAGGTGCATGTAAGCTTTCAATTCGACATAATCAGGCTCTGCAAGCTTTATTAAATGCGCATAGCCTTCAGGATCAATCATATTGACATCCCTGGTAAGCGTTATCCTCACGGCTGTACGCGTTTTTGATTCTTTCATGGCTTCAAGCGACTGCTGTATGTTCTCCCAGGTATCTCCAAGGGGAGCGCATACTTTTTCATAGGTATCTTCGTCAGGCGCATTTAGGCTTATATAAAGCTGGGTCGGGCAGATTTGTTTAAGCATTTGCGGGTTTGTCCCGTTGCTGACGACAAAAGTGGTCATGTTTTTTTTATGGAACGCGTCAATAAGTTCCGGGAGATACGGATAAATCGTGGGCTCTCCGGAGAGCGAAATCGCGACATGTTTTGGCACAAATGCCTCTTTCCATTTTGCCCTGTTCATGACTTCCGAGCCGCCGTAGCCAGAGACGAGGCGGCGGTGTTCGGCCAGACAGTCTTTTACTATATCTTCCGGGGAATCCCATTTTTCGGGGACTTCTGTCTGCACTTCAATGGCGCGCCAGCAGTGAAGACACCTGTGATTGCATACAAGCGTCGGTGTCATCTGGACGCAGCGGTGTGACGCTATGCCGTAGAATTTTGCTTTGTAGCAGCCGCCCTCGCTGCGAAGGCTTTTGTTGAGCCAAAGGCATGTTTTTACCGCACCATGCGTTCCCGCGAGATGGTAGCCATGTTTTTTCAATAGGGCTTGTGTAGCGCTGGATATTGAGGTCATTATTGATGTTTTAACCGCGCTGCAATTATAATAAGTTTAGCGATTCATTCACCTTTTCCACCGCCTGTAACCATAAGGTAAATACCTATAGCTAATGCAGCAACAATGAGTGGAGCAAAACCAGAGCCGCCCAGGATGCATGGCATAATCAGCGAGATGGGTTGCGTTGATGTACAAAAATACAGTGCATATATGAATGGAAGGCACATTATGAACCCTATTAGCCGTATGTGGATTCTTTTCATGTTCTCATCATGTTAACGAAGAAGCGTGGAGTACCTGCCGCAGTTCCTCGGTCAGTTGCTCGCTCAATCCAGGCCTGCTTTTTCAATATTTTCATTGATTTGTTTCTCTCTTTTATACTTGATATTAACATCTTAATCTCTTGCAAACCTGCCCAAAACATTAATAAATACAGGAATCCTAATAATAGACTGTAGAAGATGGAACAGAAATACTCTTAGATTTTTTTATTAAAAGTCAATAAAGGAAAAATCAAAAAGATGCGAGGTAAAATATGTCAAAACTTAAAAAGCGGGAACTGGAAAGGAAAGGCGCAAAGAAACAGAAGATTCTGGAGGGTAAATTAATAGATGAGCATCTTGAAGATTTAACAAAAACCAAGGGGGAGCTGGAAGAACTTCCTGAGGAAGTGTAGTGAAGATCAACGTGAAAATACTCTCAGGCGGAATAAGGAATCAAGCTCTGGAAATCAGTTCGGATTCCACATACGAAGACCTGCTTGGGACTCTTCACATCAATCCTGAGATAGTTATCGTATTTCGCAAAGGCGAACCCGTACCTCTGGATGAGACTGTGACTTCAGATAATGTTGAAATCATGAGAGTGGTAACTGGCGGTTAATTGCAAAATCGATAACTTTAAATGCTTATAAGGATACCTGTTTATTGGAGACTGGCATCCTGAAAGGATGTACTGATATAAATGAATAAGAAAATATCTGAAATCCATCAAAAACGCACAGGGCTTTTGAATGTGGGGAAGAAAAAAGAATCCGAAGACCTTGAATCCTGGATGATAGAGGAATTCTTCGTTCCATATCAAGCCTCTTAAATTTTTATTTTGGGGATGAATATGGAGGTAGCCGGAGTTTGCAGTATCTGCGGGCGGACAGGGAAGTTGTATACTTGCATGCTCTGTGGAAAGCTGGTCTGTTCCAGGTGCCTTACTAAAGACGGGGTCTGCGTTCAATGTTCACGCGGCAGGTCTTACTCTGCTTCCAGGACATAAAAATATCTTGAAGAAATAGAATCACTGATCGACTTTAGAAGTAGATGCTTTGCTTTTTCATCGTATGCTGCTACCCCGAAAACCCCCAGGGGTATTGATGTGTTCGCATTGAAAGAGCCACCCGTTACCTCACCCCAGTCACCGAATGCTTTTTTAAGGATATTTTTCATGTTTAATTCCATATTCTTGGACTCGGCATAAATATGGATCCGTGTCGAATTGACAGCAAATACAAGGGCAGTTGAAACCCCTTCAATATCCAGCATATATTTGCAGACTTTAGGAATAGTGCCGGGGTCTTTTAAAAAACCTACGCTGGTAAACAAAGACGCTCCTTTTATAAGCTTGTTGGAGATCGCGCGGGATAAGTCCTCGAAAGTCTCAGCCCTGACAGAAGGATGTTCCAGGCTGTTTAGCATTTCCATGTCCACATAATCATGAATGAACCAGTAAGCTTCAAGGTCGGCATGTGTGAAGTTCGACATCAACGGCGTTG
>CABMIA010000180.1 GCA_902386085.1 uncultured archaeon | reverse complement strand
GGATGCATGCCCAACTACTCGGTCCCGGAAAGGGCGGTTGGGGCGCTATCATGCCTGATCAAACACAGGGAATTCCTTGAAAAAGTCAAATCGAAGGAGGAAAAAGTATGAGGACGCTCTCCGAACATGAAGCCAAAAACCTCTTGAAAAATTATGGGATTCCCGTGACAAAAGAGAGCATTGCCGGAAGTGCGGACGAAGCTCTTGCGATAGCATTAAAAATCGGAACCCCTGTTGTAATGAAAATCTCCTCACCCGATATTCCGCACAAGAGCGATGTGGGCGGGGTGGTTCTGAACGTTAAAAGGGAGGAAGTGGTAACAACTTATAATAAGCTCATATCGCGCATTGAAAAAGCAGTTCCCGGTGCAAGAATAGAGGGCGTTCTCGTGCAGCAGATGGCAGGGCCAGGGCATGAGGTCATTGTGGGTCTTAAGAAAGATGCGCAGTTCGGGCATGCCCTGATGTTCGGGCTTGGCGGAATTTTCGTTGAGATTTACAGGGATGTTTCATTCAGGGTCGTACCTGTCGGGAAAAAAGAAGCCCTTGAAATGATCTCAGAGATTAAGGGTTACCCGATACTCAGGGGTATCCGCGGGAAGAAACCTGCTGACATAGATTCAATCGCTGACGTTCTCATTTCGGTTTCTCAACTTGCTGAAAAAGAGAATGTTATAGAGCTTGATATTAACCCGCTGATCGTGAATGAGAAAGGCGCGATTGCAGTGGATGCGAGAGCGATGGTGGAAGGATAAAAAGAGGCATATGGGAATTGTAATATCTAAAAATAAAAAGAGGCGAAAGATATGGAAGCAGTAGAGGTAAAAAGGATACTCACTCTTGTACCAGAGTTACTGGATGTTCCATATTCAAGAGTCTGGACGGCATACGATAAAGAAGCTGATGTATTGTATATCAACTTCAAAAAGCCAGGCCATGCAGATGATTCTGAGCTTACCGATGATGATGTTATAATTAGATACGAAAAAGGAGAGGTTATAGGGTTCACCATCCTCAATGCAAGTAAAAGGAAGTCTTTAAAACACAAACGCGGGGCATAAAAAGGTCTATTATGTCAAAAAAAGTTAAACAATTGCCCGATGAATTCAAAACATTGGAAGAAGTCGATATGATAGTTGGCCTTGAAATGCTCCAAAAACCTGTTAACTGGGGCGTCGAAGATTCTTCTGTGAACATTGATAAATACGTATATGGTGAAATTCGTGAACCTTCTACTCGATACCTCGGCACTCGTCACCGCAAGAAACACTGAAGCTAGAAATTACAATAAGGCTTTTGCCCTGATGGAAAGATTAAAAATTGAAACCCTTCTTACTTTTGATATAGAATTTAAGGGATTGGTAAATCTGGTTGCGCTATGAAACAGGATAGATTCTTCTATGAAATTCGGTGAACTGGAACTTCATATTTTAAGCGACGGCACACATACCGAGGACGGAGGAGGTATTTTTGAATATTTTCCAAAGGATATCTGGTCTAACTATAAAGTTGGAGACCTTACTCCTTACAAAACCGATGAACACAACAATATTGTGCAGGCTGCCAACTGCCTTTTGGTAAAACATCCGCAGGGCAATGTGCTGATAGAGACTGGTCTCCATGATAAGACCCCGAATTATGTTAAATACCATAACATTGTAAAAAAGCCTTCCCTGATGGAAAGCATGAAATCTGCCGGGGTCAAAGCCTCTGATATAGATATCGTAATCAACAGCCATCTTAATCCCGACCACGCAGGATGGAATACGACGTATGTGGATGGAAAATTGAAGCCTGCGTTCGAAAATGCAAAATATGTCATCCAGAAGAAAGAATTCAGAACAGCGGTAAATCCGGGTTTCGAACTGAAGAACGATTATTTCAGCGTGGAAAAGGATGTCCTGCCGCTGGAAGATTCAGGGAGCCTGGAGCTTGTAAACGGGGAAAAGGAATTACTGCCGGGTATTTTTGTTATACCGACACCAGGGCATACGATCGGTCATCAGTCAGTTATGATCAAAGCAGATCAAAAAACACTGCTTTACGCCGCAGATATGGCTGCGCTTGTAATGCATCAGGAAAAACCAAGGTGCAAAATGGCTTTTGATGTCCTGGGCAGGGAAGAGTGCTGGAGGACAAAGAAAGAATTACTGTATGATCTTGCTGCTGAAAATAGCTGGTTCACATATTTTTATCATGAAACTTCAATTAGCATAGGGATAATTTATAAGACTACAAACGCGAAGGGTGAAATAGAATATAAGGTCAGGAAAGTCGAATCCCAAGTTCTGTGACGATCTATAACCCGTTCAGTTTCCAGTTTATTGTTAAATGTTTTATCTCAGTTGCCGGAACTCTTATTTTTTTACCTGTAGCCTTGCTAAGGAGAATTTCATAACATGGATAAACCTCATCACCCAGCGCCTGCGACAATTCCCTGAATGTCTCTTCTCCAAGGTTCATGTCAATAAAACTTCGATCATATTCTATAGCGCCTGTGCGCGAATATTTCCCCTTTCCCACATAAGGCGCAATAACCCTGTCCCTTAAAACCTCTGTCGCGCCTTCGCCGACTGTAGCCACCATTACATTCCTGAACAACACAGGCATACCGCTTCCTTCCATATACCCAAAATGCCCATGCATCTGGTAAGCTGTCCTGACAATATCCTCTGCCCTCTCGGAACAAAAAATCTTTGAAATTGTGGCTTCAAATGGGAAATCTGGGTCGTTCTTGTCTTTCAAATAAGCCGCATGCAGGTACTTTTCTCTTCCAATGCACAGGTACCTGTACATATCAGCAAGATGTTTTCGTATCTCGGGGTGATTTTTAATCTTTTCTCCAAAAGTAACTCTTTTATCTGCGCGTTCCATAGCTTTTCGATATGCTGCATCCGCTATCCCGAGAGACCACGCACAGCCGAAACTTACTCTTCCCGCCGACAAGCCCGTTGAAAGAACCATTCTTCCGCTTCCCTTTTCCCCCAGGAGATTATCGACAGGCACATCGCAATTTTCAAATTTCAGCATCGACGTGGGAGACGGACGCCAGCCCATTGTGTTTCCGATGCCCAGCAGTTCAAATCCTTCAGTTCCTTTTTCTACAACAAAGGTGTTGTATTTCTTTCTTTGCGCAAAAGGCAGATTGTAATCTTCTTTATCGACAGTGAACACCACATGGACGTCTGAATAGCCTCCATTGGTAATCGAAAACTTTGTTCCGTTTATCCTGCATGAGTTTCCTGTGAATTCCGAAGTGGTTGATACCGCTTTTAGATCAGATCCTCCTGATGGCTCTGTAAAAACGAGGCATCCGAGTTTTTTCCCTGAAGCCATAGCAGGCAGCAGCCTTTCTTTCAAGACAACTGTACCATACCTGTTTATCAGATCAGAAGCCGTTCCATGTATCGACAAATGTACCCCGAAGCTGGCATCGCCCCCGGACAGGATTTCTATAACCGGACAATACAATGAAAAAGGAAAACCCATGCCTCCATATTCTTCAGGGATACATAAACCCGTCAAACCTGTTCCTGCAAGTTTCCTATGGGCTTCTTCAAAATATTCAGGAAATACAAGTCTTTTCCCCTTTGCCTCAGCATTATCTATACATCTGTATTTCTCCAGGATCCGGTATTCATTTTCTGTTAATTCCACTCTCCCGTTTCCTGATCTCAATTTTGCATCATATATCTGCCAGAAGTGCGTACCAATCTCTTCCCACTTCAGGGCAGACGGTTTGAGCTCTTTTTCCGAGAAATCAGAAGCTGTTGAAAGGATATTCTCAACCGTTCCTTCATCAAGCCCAAGTTCTGGAACTTTCGGCGCCAGCAGCTTTTTCAATTCATCGATCTGGCTAATCATTGTCAATTTAACCTGCCTCCCTTCTCGCTTTTAAATAATGATCCCATAATAAATAAATCTTCGCACAGATCTAATTCTTGCAAACCAACTTCTGTAATGTACAAAAGTATTCTAATTAAAATTTATTATCCGGATTGGGAAAAAATTATTTTTTAAATGGAAAGACATAAATAGTCACCTAAATTAACCATTAATTATGACAGAAAGTGATTCGGGATGCAGCGCAAACATTTCCCAGTTCCATCCATCCATATCGATATCAGATAATTCAAAATATAAACTTGCTTGTACAGGCTGCGGGGGAGCCTTTGACGACGACCGGCTTAAATGCCCGAACGACAGCGGGCTTTTGAGGACGAGCTACAGGAGCAGGCAGTTGGTGTTAAAGAACGTCCCCGGAATGGGAAAATTCCATGACTGGCTTCCTGTACAGGAAATAATAACTTCGGATTCAGGCCCGATCACTTATAAAAGCACGGAACTCGCATCAGAGCTTGGACTGGATAATTTATTTATTTCTTTTAATGGTTACTGGCCAGAAAAAGGGGCATTTATAAAAACATGCAGTTTTAAGGAACTGGAAGCAATTCCCACCATCCAGAGGCTCAGGAATTCTGGGAAGGCGCTCGTACTGGCATCGGCAGGCAACACTGCGCGCGCCTTTGCCCACATATCGGCTTTGACAGGCGTGAAAGTGTATATCGTGGTTCCTGCAAGCGGGATTGCGAGGCTGTGGCTTCCCGAAGAACCAACTGATTCTATACATATTATCCAGATGGGAAAGAACTGCGATTATACGGATTCCATCCACCTTGCAGAGAGACTGTCATCCCTTCCGGGCGTTATGGCAGAAGGCGGAGCAAGAAATGTGGCGCGGAGGGACGGGATGGGAACCGTAATGCTTGACGCTTCGGTTTATATGCGCAGGATGCCTGACCATTACTTCCAGGCCATAGGAAGCGGGACAGGAGGGATTGCAGCATGGGAAGCATCGCTCAGGCTGCTTGGTGACGGGCGGTTTGGCAAAAGACTGCCAGAGCTTCATCTTTCCCAGAACCTTCCTTTTGCGCCCATGTACCATGCATGGAACGCGGGAAGACGTGAAATAATTAAGGACATCGATATGCCGGATGCAAAGAACCTCATTCATGGGATGTACGCCGATATATTATCCAACAGGGAGCCGCCGTATTCAATGGCTGGAGGTGTATATGACGCCATGTGCTCGACCGGTGGCACAATGTACGGCATCCCGAATAATGAAGCAAGGAGCGCGCAGACATTATTCGAACGTAATGAAGGCATAGATATTTTACCGCCTGCAGGTGTTGCAGTGGCATCCCTGATACAGGCGGTAAATGAACAGAAAGTAGATGCCGGGGATCACATTGTATTAAATATAACAGGCGGGGGAGTTAAACGTCTTGAAATGGATTACAACCTCTTCAACATAGAGCCGGCGGCGTGCGCAGAAAATTCAATTGTGCCGCTTGAGGAGATAATCCATAAAAAGGTAATAGCTTGATGGAGACTCCTGAGAAGATAGTAGTTGGGATTCTTAAAAAAAACAGGATAGATTTTGCAGCCTCACTGCCGTGCGACAGGATAAAAGCCTTACTTATTAAGATTCCCGCGGCGATAACCACAATACCTTTAACCCGGGAGGAGAACGGCATCGGGATATGCGCAGGGATATACCTCGGAGGCGGAAGGCCCGTTATGGTGATCCAGAGCACTGGCATAGGCAATATGATAAATGCACTTGAATCCCTTAACCTGACTTATGGAATTCCGCTTCCTGTGCTTGCAAGCTGGCGCGGTGTTTATAAGGAGGGAATCGAAGCCCAGGTGCAGCTTGGGAAAAGACTGCCCGGGATTCTTGAGGCAGCAGGCATAAAGTTCACAATTATCAGTTCCAGCAACGAACTGGATAAATTGGATGCTGCAATAAATGATTCTTTCAGTAATGTGAGCGTTCACGTTGTGTTGATATCTCCTGCGGTGTGGGAAGGTTCAAAAAGCGATGTTCCGTCACCTGTTGATATATTCCCCAGGATATCGGAATTGAGTTTGAAATCCGGGATAAGGGAACCTGTTATGACAAGGTATGAAGCAATTAAAATTCTTGCTTCTCAGGTTGATCATGATATTATTATAGCGAACCTGGGTATCCCTTCAAAGGAATTATTTGAAATAGGAGACCGGGAACTTAATTTCTATATGCTCGGTTCAATGGGCCTGGCATCATCCATCGGTCTTGGACTGGCGCTGGCACAGCAAAAACACGTGTTTGTGATCGATGGAGACGGGAGCCTGCTCATGAATCCGAACTCATTGATCGCTATCGGGGCTTATAATCCAGAGAATCTAACGGTGGTTGCAATAGATAACGCAGCTTATGGTTCGACAGGGAACCAGGAAACTGCCACTTCAAAACAGATTGACCTTGAGCTTCTGGCAAAGGCTTGCGGGATAAGAGAAACGATGAAAGTACACACTGAAGAGGAGCTGGAAGAAGCTTTGCAGCGCAGGGTGAGCTTTATTCATACGATTGTGAAACCAGTGAACATGAAATGTAAGGAGATCCCGTTTCCTGCCAATGAGATAAAGAAAAGGTTCATGAAGGCATTAAGTAATCAGGGTGCATGAATTTTTCCGGTTACGATTAAATGGAAAATTTTATTTTTAGAACATCAAATTAGTAGCCCTGTCATAAATGGTATAGGCATCTTTTCTTTAAAAAGGCGTGATTCAATGTCTAAGATAATAGATGAAATAGTCAGGAACCCAAAGCTACTGGCAGACTATAAAAGAAAACCCGAAACCAACCTCGTTAAAGTCCAGACATTAACCGGTTCAACGTACCTGGGTTATATAAAAGACAGCGATGAAGATGGGATCTGGTTTGAACCTTTATTTGAAGACTATCACCCCGCGTACATTTTCAAAACGGATATCAAGAAGATCATCGTCCCTACAAATCCGGAAGAAGAAAGAGAGGCTTTGAGAAGACAAAAATCCTGGTTCGCGGGCGGGGAATAAAATTAATTTACATTGAGATTATTTACGAATGCCTTAAGTATTGCCCTACCAAAATCAATATTACATGCAAGCAGTTGAAGTATCGCATCTCATTAAAAAATTCGGCTCTCTCACTGCGCTCAATGATATAAATTTCTCAGTCGGCGAGGGAGAGACATTTGGGTTTTTGGGTCCCAATGGTGCAGGCAAGACCACTACCATTCGTATTTTGACCGGGATCTCAAGCCCAACCTCAGGATCGGCTACCATTTTTGGCCATGACATTGTGCACGACACCATTGCAGCACGGCAGTCCATGGGCATTGTATCAGAGAATTCCAACGTGTACGATGACCTGACTGCATGGCAGAACATGATATTTTCCGCAGAACTCTACCATGTGGGACGGAATGAGCGGGAAAAAAAGACAAATGAGCTGCTCAATATATTCGGGTTACACGAACGGCGCAATGACAAAGTGCACGGTTTTTCAAAGGGAATGAAACGGCGCCTGACGCTCGCGATGGGTCTGGTCAACAGCCCGCGCCTATTGTTCCTGGACGAACCTACCTCGGGTCTCGATGTACAGAGCAACCTCATCATCCGGGATGTGATCACGGATATCGTCCGCGGGGGTGTCACGGTTTTTTTAACAACTCACAATATTGAGGAGGCAAATATCATGTGTGACCGTGTGGCGATCATCAATAAAGGAACTATCGCTGCAATCGATGCCCCGGAATCACTGAAAAAGACAATCCAGAGTGTGCAGTCCATCGAGTTCTCGTTTGACCACAGTTCTGCAGATCAACTGGATGAGCTCCGCCGTCTCCCCACAGTGAATGACGCACACAAGGCCGGTGACAAGTTCAAGCTCTATACTGAATCTCCATCTGAAGTTATCGATGCCGTGATGGTTTATGCCCACACGCACAACCTTAAAGTGATCAGTATCACGACTCTTGGCCCGAGCCTCGAGGATGTGTTCATACGGTTGACAGGTCTCAAGCGCCCCGGGGGTGCTGTCCATGCCATCGATTGATCATGAGGGATTGGCAAAACGCCTTTCCCGCGAGCTGTCCGCTGCATGGGCGATAGCCAGGAAAGATATGCGGATATACTACCTCAAGCCCAACATCATCGTTTCAGGCATATTCTTCCCGCTTTTCATGTTCCTGGCCTTTGCCATCGGGAAGAACGCCCCGCCCGGTACCCTGATCCCGGGGCTGATCTC
>CABMIA010000179.1 GCA_902386085.1 uncultured archaeon | reverse complement strand
TCGCTATATGCGATAAGTTCAATATTGTATATCTATTGTCTTGCTTTCAGGAAAGAGGAAAAACTTAACCTTGCTGCCAGCGTCGCACTTACCGGATTGCTGTTCCACAGCGTATCCATAGCTTTGAGGTGGATTGAAACAGGACACGGGCCTTATATAAGTATGTTCGAGGTCTTATCTAAATATGCCTGGTTTTCTGTGGTCATCTTTCTGTTAGTGCAGCAAAAATTTGAAAAGATAAGGATCGCGGGCTTTATAGTGATGCCTGCCTCGCTGTTGATCATGGGCGTAGGCTCGACGTATTCGAGGGATATCCAGGCGATACCCGCTTCTCTCCAGAGTTACTGGCTGATAGCCCATGTGGGTTTTGCAAGTCTTGCCTTCGGCTCGATACTGGTGGCTGTGGGGATAGCCGCGCTTTATATTTTGAAAGAGCGCCATTCAAATAACTCAGGGGAGGGCCCGGAAAATGATGACTCGTTCTTCAATAAACTTCCCCAGCTAAAAATACTGGACGAATTGATGTACCGTTTCGTGGCTTTCGGCTTGCTTTCTCTCACGATCATGATAGGCGCAGGCGCTATCTGGGCAAACCAGACTTGGGGCAGGTACTGGGGGTGGGACCCGGTTGAGACATGGTCTCTGGTAACGTGGTTCACGTACGGGATCTGCCTGCATCTGAGATTGAACGTGGGATGGTCGGGAAAAAGGATAGCATGGTTCATTATTTTCAGCATCTTCATAATGGCGTTCTCGGCGTTCGGCGTAGGATATGTATATAGCGGTCTTCATACCAGCTATTTGAAATCATAAATATTATTAATGTATTTATAACGCCTACGGATATTGTTTTTGCATTCTTAGAAAAATACATCATTATGCTCATAAAGACAAATTATTTAATCTATCAAAGTCAAAGAATGATTTTATAGGAGCTTCTGGATAGGCTATGTTAGAAGAAAAAAGGAAAAAATTCACAGGCAGATTAAATAATTCTGGTATTGTTTTTACTTTTTTATTGGTTACAGTCCTTCTTTTGAGCAATGTTGCGAGTGCTGCCATATCTCAATATGCATTGAGATGTGACAGTGGAACCACCATAGGTATCCAAAGTCCGACTCAAGAAACCACTGATTTTGTATGCGGCAGTCTCGGAGTTCCTATTGAAACGGGTTTGCTTCTTGATTTATCTACAGGAACTAGTACTCAAATACAGACGACAAACACAGGAACAGGAACATGGGACTATGGGCATTTTGTGAATAATACAGCTTTTTTGACCGATGTAAACGTAACTGGTTATTCCGGATATATATCTATGAACAGAGCAAGCAGCACCACGGCTACGGGAAAGTTGGAAATTGGGTATTATGACCCGAACGGGGCAACACATAATTTTGTAGGCCTGTTCAATTCAACCACAGCAACAGGGTCTTCTACAAAAACCTCGTATTCGATATCGTTCAATAATCAATACGGTATTATACCATCTGGCATGAAATTAGCAGTAAGGGTATGGATGACCGCGTCAAGCAGTAATGCACGGCCATCATTTTATTCATTCAGTACTGCGTCTAATTCTAACAGTTCAGTTTTAATAGACATCACACCCGTGGGAGGAGCAGCGGCGACATATAACATTTCAGGCTACATTATCAACAAATCAGCAGGCCAGCCCCTGACCTTAGCCATTGTTCAGACCAATACCAGCTTATCAACAACTACAAATGCACAGGGTTACTATGTTTTTACAGGCCTTTCCAACGGCACATATCTTATAAATGCCAGCCAGACTGGCTATGCTGTTAATTCCACTACAGCAACTATCAGCGGTGCCAATAAGACCAATGTCAATATCTCGCTAACTCCTGTCCCAGCCTATCTTTTATCTGGATATGTCACAAATCAATCAAGTGGAGCTGCGATATCCGGCGCCACAGTCACAACTAATGCGAGCCAGACAACCACCACTGATGGAACGGGATTCTACAGTTTCGGTGAGGGCAATGGCACTTATCTTATCACAGCCAGCAAGGCAGGCTACAATGGCAACTCTATTACGAGAACCGTAAATGGTGCAGCCGTTCCCAACTCCAATATTACGCTTGCCTCTCAGCCTCCGATCGGTGGACGAATACTTGTAGCTACTAACAGATATGTGGTCCTTGACGACCCCAATACAGGTTCTTTCGCTGGAACGGGATTTATTAATCCAACGAACAACTGGGGAACCAATAACTTCAACGGTGTCGAGACAACAATAACGATGTGGGCGATGGTGCTTGACCAGAACGGGATGCCTGTGTCGAATACCAATGTAAATTTCACTTTAAAGAATCCGAACAACGCTGTGGATTACACATTTGTCAAATCAACAGATAGCAACGGACTTGTCAATCTTACCAGTGATCTCAATGCGAAGAACTATTATGGAAAATGGCAGGTGGTTGCGAATGCCACGTCCCTGGGTTTGAGCGACAGCACTTCATTTATCTATAACTGGTGGGGCTGCGGTGGAGGAGCGGGTTGCGGTGGGCATGGTTCTGAAACAGTTGCTTCGGGAGCGCCGATCAACTCACCTTATACTACCGGGCATGATGCTGTAGTAGGGGCAAAATCTGACCATCAACAGGCAAATATCTGTATGTACTGCCATCTTTCGTACAACGGTCAGGGTTCCACTCCATCCATGAACACATCGGATGTGCATAGAAATCTGACCTGCGACAATCCAAGTTGCCATGGAAGTATCAGTCAGCATACAACGAATATGGTGATAGGTTCATGCAACAACTGCCATAACAGGACAGAGATAACTAAGAAGACCACCCTGAACGGCATACTTTCTAATTATTCCACAACATCAGATTATCATGATGCAAATTCCACTATTCCCTGCATCATCTGCCACGGGCCGATGCATAACATAACAAAACCGGATGAATCACAGCGATTTATCAAGAATAACATTACTGAAGACAGCCAGTGCAAGACCTGCCATCAAAATTATAACCAGCACAATAACAGCGTGAACTGCACGCTCTGCCACAGCGAAGATGTCCACGTGATACAGGTGTTCTCAAAGACGGCAGGATACGTGAACCACGGAAGCCCTAACCAGGGCGACTGTACTAACTGCCACCAGAATGCTTCATACTTCAATGCATTGAAATCCCAGACCGATGCTGGCAACTATACAGGGCCGAACCCGCCACAGATCCCTACCCCTCTCAACCATAGCACGGACAGGGCTGGCGTAAAATGGGGAACATACTGGACGACTCCTTATGGCGCATGCCTCTACTGTCACGGCGACAACAAGCATAGCGCAACAATGCTGGGGAATATTGCAGTGCCCGTTGGAACAGATCCTATAGGTGGCGCAATTGGAGCGGGAACTCTCTGTTCAAGCTGCCATAATCCAAACGACAGTAATTATGCAGCGACAATGGCAATACTCAATCCGGACCCGGTTGCGAACCAGCCGGGAAGCATAACCTGGAACATGAGCGGAACAGACCATTCTTCATACGGGGTAACAGATACGGACTGTAAGACCTGCCATGGAGGGGCTCTCTCTACTTCTCCTGACATGATCGAATTCCCACATAACGTTGACACCGGAAAAGGGGGAAGCGATTGCATAGGCTGCCACACCACACAGCAGGGAATTTATCCGGCGATCGATCTTGCATCATTTACAAAACACATGAATGTTAACACATCTGATGGTTCCAACACGCTTACAAACAATGACTGCAAGACATGCCATTATGATATTTCGAATATGTACAGCCCGGGATTCAATGTACTAACAAAAACATGTACGGACTGCCATTCACAGGGCGCCCCGGGACCAATCATAAGCAATCACAGGCAGAACGGGGTTAACATCTCGACAGGCGTATTCTGTTCGAACTGCCATAATAACAGCATCAATAAATACGTATTCAGTATGAATGCAAGCGTTGGCCATTACGAGACCAATACATCGCTCATAGATACCACGGACTGTACCTACTGTCATAAGAACCCGGTAAATGCCTCGAAATGGGGCGGAGCAACAGACCCGGCAAACAGTTTGGTATTCCCGCACTCGATATCCAGTACGCCCAAACAGGACTGCTACGCGTGCCATAGCGATATCTCAACAACCGACTTCCATAACAAAACACTTGCAAAACCCGCTCTCTCAACAGTGAACTGCCTTGACTGTCATGCAACAACCAGGACAATGGCTCCCAAGGAGATAGATGCAGGCGTATTTGCAGCAGGAGTTCATAAGAACAGGGTATGTAACGACTGCCATTCGAATGCAACCGACACGAATATGAACATTTATTCATTCACAAGCGACCCGGCAAAGACATGTACCTACTGCCATACGGGCAGCGGCAACTTCAATGCCCCGCTCATAGCCGAACATAACCAGGTCGGCCAGCAGGTAATCACGGTCAATGCAACCTGCAACACATGCCATGACAATACAGGCATGTACCTGCCCAATGCAGGGACGAACGGCAGCACAAGCGCGATCACACATTACCTCAAGGACGTGACAAACAGATCGACAAATCCATACCAGCACTTCGGTCCGATCAACACCTCGAACTGCATTGACTGCCACAACGGTCCAAATACCACCAATCCGATATGGGGTACGCCGGTGAACATCAGCACAAGCACTAAGAGACAGCATACCGAGACCCAGACAAGCCAGTGCGACCTGTGTCATAACGACGGCAGGGTCGGAAGCCTGGGAACAGTTGATTTCCACAATGCATCAGTACAACCGGCTCTGGGAGCAGGCTGCATCGCATGCCACTCCTCTCCGGGCACAAGGTATTACGTTAATATAAGCCTGTTTGCAAGCAATGCCAATGTAAGTACTGCAGATGGTACGAATGTAGTCACGGATGCTGACTGCAAGACATGCCACTATGGTGCAGCAAATGGAACGATGAGCATGACCCTTGGGGCAGCAAATCAAAATAACACCTATTTCTGCAACGACTGCCATACGAGCGCAGGTACGGGGCCAGTCAAACCCACTGATCCGGCATTGATTAAAGATGGTTTGAGTCATGGGAAGACGGACTGTAAGTGGTGCCATATCGCTGGCGACTTACAGCCAAGACCTCTCACTGATAATTTGAGATACCATCCCGGCGGGCCGAAAGGAACCGCTGCAGGTCAAACCTGTGTGAGCTGCCACTATAATGCAAATCTCCCCGACCTGCCATTCCATGCACCTGGAGAAAAACATTCAACTGTCCTGCCGGGAGATCCCAGTGGATCTGGATGCGAGATGTGCCACAACAATGCAGATAATCATGCAGTCTCTCTTTTGACAGGTACTCCACCGCAGGTCTCGGGTTTGTCAGTCCCGGCGTCTGTATCATCCGGAACTCCGGCTCCAGTTCAGGCCACGGTGTCACACGATATGTTACAGATAGCAGCAGCCCAGTATCAGGTAATCAATTCATCCGGTATTGTTATTGACTGGACGAATATGAACCCGCAGGATGGGAATTTCGATTACCCCGTGGAGACAGTGAACGCCAGTATAGATACTTCCAACCTCAAAGGAACCTACACCGTTAATGTAAAAGGCATGGCTTCAGCGCCCAGGACGGATCCATCAAAACCATATTACCCGCTGAACGGCCAGTGGAGCAGCACAAGCAGTACGACATTAACCGTAAATGAAGCCAGAGGATATGTTAATGGCACGGTTAAAGACAGTCTGGGTAATGCCATAGCAGGTGCACTTGTCGCGACAAATACAAGCTCTTCTGCAATAACCGATGGAAGTGGATTCTATTCGTTGAGTTTAGTAAGTGGCACATATCAGTTGACCGTCAGCAAGGAGCCTGCATATGTTCCAAACAGCGCGACAGTGACTGTGACGGCATTTACAACAGTAACCCAGAATATTACCCTGGCACTCAAGCCGACAGGTACGATAAGCGGCACTGTAACAGCGCGATAAATATCACGGTTCAGAGCGAATCTTTGTTTCGCTCTTCTTTGTTTTTTAATCAGTGATACTGCAATGGCAAAAGATTGTAATGGTATGGTAGAAACCGGTTTCAACCGATACTATCACGTCACAATCTCATCCACTCTGTCCTGCCTGATCGCCCGCCTTATCTCCATCGCAGCCCGCCGCCCCGTACTCACAGGTCTGCGCCAGAGCGTATTGCCGTAAGGGTGCCCGACCGAGACATGAACGTTCGTACCCCCGCCCACTCGCGGCGCAACGTCATACACATAGAAATTAAGGTCTTTGTCAACGCATGTCTGGAGACAGAAGGGCCCGATAATCCCGGGTTTATAAAATTTTTGTGTCGCTTTCACATATTTTTCCGCAAGCCCGAAAACGTCCTCAAGCAGGGATTCACGCAGCGTTGCTGAATTGTGGCCGCATACCGTGTATTCAGGCGTGATCTGCTTCTCGTTCAGCGTCATCTGCTGCGGCGCAGGCAGCCGCACATGGCCGTCAAGGCTTGTTTCAAACCGCCAGTCGATGCCCAGCAGTTCGATTTTACTCATCTCTTCCTCAATGGGTGAGTAGAACATATCGAGATTAAAAACAGGGCCGATGATATACCGTTCGATTCTTGCTTCGGCAAGCGCTTCCCGTGTGATTATCCCCTGCTTGAGGAACGCTTCTGATTTTTGTTTGAATTCCGGATACGAAGCCGCCGTGAAGAATCCCCGCTCTAGTTTTTTTACAGCGTGGGGAAGCTTTACCATTGCAAGACAGTCGATATCCTCAGGTTTTTCGATTTTTTCAGGGAACGGAAGACCTGCCTTTTCAAGCAGCCAGTAATAATCCCGCTCTATGCCGCGTTCCTCGCTTCTCAGGAGATTTCGGCTTCCGAACATCGGGACTTTGAACTTATCTTCAATCTCATCAATGCTGCAATACGACGTAAACGAACGGTTGGGTATGAAAATCGTGTTCTTATCCCGGAGCTTCTCCTGGTTCCCGGTTTTCAGAATTTCATTGAATTTATTATAAACATCAGTGCTGTCCACAATCCCGCGGATGAGCTTACCATCCTTCCTATGTGCTTTGAAATACTCTGTGTATGTTTTCTCACGTCCTTTCTCGCACACGGCATGGGTCTTGAAGCCCTCTTCCACAGCGCCATCGCATACATCCAGGGCAGAATGGGATGCCAGTACTCCGATAGTGGTTTTGTTCAGGTCGTATTCTGACAGTACCTCTAAAATTTCCTTCCTTTCAAGCATATCAACCTGTAGGGTTTTACATGTCTAAAAGGTTACTTATTTTTAATTCCTTCGTATTCTTATTCTCGCTCCTGAAAAATATGGGATTCGAGGTATTACCGTTTCCCAGGCGCCGTTCGATGCCGTTTCCCAGTCGGGAAGCCGAAAGGACGAAACCACGATTCTTACAGGCGTGGGCGGGTGCACGCGAACCATGGTCAAGAAGGCGCATCTGATGAGCAGCATATCCGAGGTTGCACACACGCAGCCGCTGTTGATAGTGCATGGGGCGAGCAAGAGGTTTCCTGAAAGTGCGAAGATTAGGGTTTCGGAAATGCGAGATTCATTTTAATTCGTGTTGGTAATATCAGTACTTCGCTAAAAAATCTTTCAAATTCTCTCATCTCAAACACTCCACAGCAATTCTCATTTTCAACTTCCTTCTGACCCATTCTTCAAT
>CABMIA010000178.1 GCA_902386085.1 uncultured archaeon | reverse complement strand
TTTAACTTAGCCTGCACCTGTACTGGAGGCATTTTGCTTATCGCTTCCATATTCTCTTCAAATGTTTTCTGTTCTTCTGTTGGCATATTTACCCCTTTAACTCAGCATATTAACTATTCTGATTATTACTATAAAAAAAATTCCCATTACTTCAAATTTACCAGATAATTTACAAAATTCATATTAAATAAATGCCTGTTTTGGTAACGGCCTTAAGTATTTCATAAACTCAGTAAGCTTTAAGCCTGATAGCCTGACAATATTATCTGGGGTTAGGATGGTAGGGCAAGAATGCTTCGGAACGTCCTTTCTGCATAATGCTCTTTAATCCTGTGCAGCTTCAGCCTCTTTATGGATTATCTGTGGTCTTTCAAGATATTCCGGAGTCTGATCGCATGAAAGTTCCTCGTCTCTAAGGTTCAGGCTGGCTATCACCGTACCATCATTTGGGTATTCGAGCGAGAATCCCATTTCCCCCATGAGCTTTATCGCCCTGTGATTATCGGGCAGCATCACAGCATGGATTTCCTCAAGTTTCCTGTCTATACATATTTCAATCATGTAATCCACCATTTTTAGCCCCAGCCCCAGGCCTTGCCATGGGTCGGCTACGCCAAAAGCTATCTCCCCTGTTTTCCCATCAGGTTCAATGGCCAGTCTCACCACGCCTAGCATTTTCCTGACGCCCCCTACTTCCATTTCTGCCGCAATAGCCATTTCCCTGTCATAATCAATATTCGCATACCTGACGCTGAACTCATGAGCTATTGGTTCCTTTATCAATTCAAAGAATCTGTAGCGGATAGTCTCTTCTGAAAGTGTGTGGAACATCTCCAGCCACATAGGTTCATCCTCAGGCTTTATGGGTCTTAGAATTACGGTTCTTCCATCCCGAAGCTTCCACAGGGTCTTATATTTTTCAGGGTACGGGCTGATTACCAGATGCTTGTATGGTTCAAGTTTCAAAAACACCCGTTCTTTATCTATCACAGCGCGGGCATCAAGGGCGAATGCTTTTTTTTCATTTATTATCAGGGGATTGATCTCAATCTCCTTCAACTGCGGAAAGTCTACAAGCATCTGGGAAAAACGCATCATTATCTCCTCCAGGAGCTTGATATTAGCCGGAGGAAGGTTCCTGAACCCTTTGAGGAGCTGGTAAACCTTGGTTTCCTCCATTATCCTTCTTGCCAGCGTCTGGTTCAACGGCGGAAGCCCTATGGAGACATCCCTGTAAAGTTCCACACCGATGCCGCCACGTCCAAACATAATTACAGGACCAAAAAGGGAATCGGTTTTCGCTCCGAGAATTATTTCGTAACCCTCTTTGGCCATTGGCTGGACAGTAACACCATGGATGATCGCATTCGGGGCATTTTCTTTGACCTTTTGCATTATCACGTCAAATGCAGACCGAAGCTCAGCTTCTGAATTGATATCGAGCGCTACACCTCCTGCATCTGTTTTATGCACTATCTCAGGTGAAAGTATCTTCATCGCGACAGGATAGCCCGTATGGGAAGCGCATGCTGCAGCTTCATCTGCCGTTTTTGCTACCAGTGTTTTAATGACCGGTATATTGTAAAAATCCAGAAGTTTCAAAGTTTCTGTGCCGGTTAATTTTTCCCGATTCTCATTTGCGGCATTTCTTATTATTACGACCATCGGACGTTTAGGCGGGGCGCTGTCCACTGGCAGCTCCGCAGGAGTCTCATAAAGCAATTCAAGGTTTCGTTTATAATGATACATGTACATGTATGTCGCAATGGCCTGCTCAGGCGTGTAATATGTCGGAGCGCCGTTTTCGGACAGGATACGATTTGCTTCTTCCACATCTTTATACCCCATGAAAGAGGTCAGATATGTTTTACAGGAATCCCGGGTTTTACAGAGTCCAGCGATATTGTTCGCAATTTCAACTGGATCTGCGCCGCCCTGGGGAGTATAGATTATTAGCAGACCATCGATGTTCTCATCCTTGAAACATGCTTCGGCAGCGGCTCGATATCGCTCCGGCGTAGCATCTCCCAGGATATCGATCGGATTCCCCCTGCTCCAGTAAGGAGGTAAAACGTTGTTCAGTGTATCCAGGGTTCTGGCGTCAAGACGGGCAAGCTTTCCCCCTCTGGCCAGAAGCGCATCTGCAGCCATGACCCCGGGCCCGCCTGCATTGGTAATTATGGCAAGGTTCGGTCCTCTTGGAAGGGGTTGCTTTCCCAGGGCATCTGCGCAATTAAAAAGGTCTTCAATCTCTTCGACGCGCACAATACCCGCGCGCTTGAAAGCAGCATCGTATACCATATCTTCGCCAGTAAGCGCTCCTGTATGTGAAGCCGCCGCTTTTGCGCTCTCCACAAACCTTCCCGCTTTTACCACGATCATCGGTTTTGTACTTGCAAAGTGACGTGCAGCGCTCATGAATTTCCTGGCATCAGTTATCCCCTCTGCGTACATCAGGATACTCAAAGTCTTCGGGTCTGTGCCAAAATAGTCTATCAAATCCCCGAAGTCCACGTCTATCATGGAGCCTACGGAAACAAAATTGCTGAAACCGATATTTTCATGCATCGCAAGGTCAAGGATGGCAGAGCCAAGCGCCCCGCTCTGCGAGATGAATGCGATACTCCCGGGTTTGATCGTTATAGGTACAAATGTCGCATTCAGATTGATGTCCGGATGGATAATTCCAAGGCAATTCGGCCCTATTATCCGCAGATTGTATTTGTTCTTTATTTTAAGAATTTTCTCTTCCAGCACCTTCCCTTCATGCCCTATCTCTTTAAATCCGGCTGAGATAATTATTATGCCTTTTATTCCAGCTTCCCCGCATTGCTCTACTATGTCAGGAACCGTTCTTGCAGGCGTGGCGATTATGGCAAGGTCAACTGTTTCCGGAAGTTGATCAACGCTTCTATATGCCTTAAGGCTGAGAATCTCTGGTTTATGGATATTGACCGGGTAAACACTGCCTTTATACCCAGATGTCAGGTTTTTCATCAATATGTATCCGACGGAACCCTCTTTATCACTCGCCCCAATTAGAGCGATGCTTTTAGGATTGAAAATTTTGTCAAGATTTAATGTAACCATATTTCCTCACGGCAATTGTCTCAGGAAATCCTTCATCAACAATCCATACCAGGCCGGCAGGGCACAGATCGCACCCCCGGAAGTACCATTACCATTATTTTCCCCCTTAATTTAGCACAGTAGTTATTATTCTATACAACGCTCCCACTCTTAAAACATTCGACCACGGTATCGATTTACTATATATCAATCGGAACTAAACCCAATAGGAATTACTAAGATTATGAAAAGATTTAATATTCAAAAGGCATTCTGAAAAAGCAGCAGGGAGGAAAAACAATGATTAAAAGAATTGACCATGTTGGGATTATGACAACCGACTTACAGCGGTCAGTAGAATTCTATACTGATGTACTTGGCTTTTCTGTTTCCAGCAAGATAGAGATGGCAGAAGCGGGATTATCAGCAGTTTTCGTAGAAAAGGATGGAAGTAAAATTGAACTTATGAAGTGCAGAGGAAAAAATCTTCCGAAGCGTTCGGAAGGTGTTAAACTCAAAATTGGAGGGAGTTCGATTCCGATAAATGACCATATCACTTTTTCCGTGGATGATATTGAGGCTACAGTAACTCAAATTAAGGAGACAGGGATTGTATTTCATTTAGAGCCAATACAACTTGAGGGAGGTATGAAACTTGCCTTGTTTAAAGACCCGAACGGGATGCTGATAGAACTGGTAGAACATCCTCAATAATAAAAGAGAATGCAATACCTCGGCATAGAATCTCCCGGCTTAACAGCAACATCAATATAAGTTATTGATTAATGCCCTAGCAAACCTGTTCCGGATTAGTTCTTGCTCCCATTCGCAAATTTTGAGCCATGCCTATTGCAATCTCATACTCATTTTTTTCTAAACCTTTCAAGGTTGCTTTAGCGACTTCTGCCGGAGGTATTCCTTTATCCACCTGTCCTCTTTCATCTCTTGCCCCTTTATCTAACTCTGTATCAACCATTGGAGGAATTACTTCAAATACTTTTATCGAAGTGTCCCTTAATTGATGCCTGATAGATAAACTGAAGGAATGCATAGCTGCTTTAGTTGCACAATAAACGGGCATGATTGCCATTGGTATAAAACCCAACCCGGAAGAAACATTGATAATAGCTGATTCTTTCTGTTTTAGCAGCAGGGGAATAAAATAAGCCGATAAGTGAATGGGGGCTGTCAGGTTAATGTCAATCTCATTTTCACCTTCTGTCAAACTAGAAATACCTTTCTTGAAATCCACCATTCTCTGAATTCCAGCATTGTTCACTAATACGTTAATGTCCTTGAAATCAGTCTTAACCCAATTATATAATGCCTCTCGCTCTTTATCTTTTGTTAAGTCACATACTCTGGTATGTATTTGGGGAAGTTTACTTTTTGCTTCCTCCAATTTGTTTTCTCTTCTTCCGCATATTATCACTTCATTGCCTTCTTTTACAAAGGCTTCAGCTAACGCAAACCCTATACCTGTTGCGCCTCCTGTAATTAGGATTGTATTGTCATTGATTTTCATAATTCATCACCTCGAATATTTCCTCATGAACAGTATGTGACTAACGGTTATTTATGTCTTGACCAAATGCATATATGCCTGAAACCAAGCTATTGTGAAGCTGCAAAAATTACTCAATAGAAAATAAACAATGGAGAATAAATGTGTCAATAAAGGAACTTGAAGAAGAAATCATAGAAATTGAAAAAGTAAAGGAACGTTTCAAACCAGGTAGTATAGAATGGAACAACATTAGCAACATAATCACTGAAAAAAAAAGAAAACTCACCAGACTGAAAACACAGGAAGATAGTGAAGAAGATGATATACCTGGCGGCTGTGGGGGAGATTGCTGTGGTTGCGGTGGGGGAAGGTGACGGCACCTTCAACATAGCCTGCAATTTCCTGCACTCCCAGGCCTCCTTATGATGGTGCAATAATCTTCATAAACCCAATGAATTCAAGGCACTCCTCAAATCGAAACCAATCCATTTTAACACAAGATAGAGCACTACAATAACTACGATGATTGTAACAAGATAAAAAAAAGCCATTCCCGGGATTAATTCTGAAGGTTTATATAACTCATCTTGTGGAGATTTAGAAAACAAAGCATCATAAACCATTTTGAATATTTTTATAATATTAG
>CABMIA010000177.1 GCA_902386085.1 uncultured archaeon | reverse complement strand
CCTTTCTGCGCAAAGAACGTGCTCGCCCATCTCTCAAGCCCTATTCCTGAGCAGCCGCTCCATACTTCTTTTCCAGACTGCGATTTCACGTTGAAGCCCTTTCGGTATTTATCCCCGTTGATGCTCAGGTTCTGGAACTCAAGCCACTCGCCATCCTTTCCCCTGTAAGGCAGCGGCGCCTCAAAATCGATCGTGCCGGCATCCTTGTTCCCGGCCAGCCCCGTAAGTCCTTCCTGCGCCATGAACCAGGGGGTGACCCATGCCATCCTCCATTCAAGGTCGAGGATGTCGTTGAAGATGCGCTTGTAGCATTCCTGCATCTCTTTTGAGTGGGCTATGACCTGTTCCTGCGTACCTATGAAAACAATCTCTATCCTGTGGAACTCATCCACTCTCTCCATGCCGTGTATCCCTCCGCTTTCATACCTGTGCGAAGTGCCTGAGCGGTCAAAAACCTTGACCGGGAAGGAATCTTCCGCAACAGTCTTCCCCTGCAGGAAAGGCCAGAACGACGGACACTGGGCATAACACATGGCGCCGAGGGGTTTATCGATCTTTTCTGCGATAAGGTCAAGCGGCACTTCAAGAGTGACCTTATATGAGTCTATTACCTCCTCCCAGAATGCGGGGTCTCTTGTTTTCGGGGGACAGACATAATATATCTCAGGATATACCCCCTTGGCATGGCCTGAGTGTTTCAATACGTCCCACGGGTCGAGCTTGGGGAAGATCATTTCGATGTAGCCGAGGGGTTTGATAACCTCCTCGATCACGATCTGTTCAAACGTCCTGAAGATGCGCGCCATCTGCGGCCCATGTATCCACTGTCCCCTGCCTACCGACCTCTTTATCCATCCGCGTTTTTCGGCCTCAACTGTCGGGTCTCCGGTGAATTTCATTTCCATTTTCGGGCTTTCCCACAGCAGGCTCCAGTGTTCTGCCTTCCCGCCAAAGCCCTGCGCCGCTATCTTATCCTCGATGAGCGAGATAATCCTGTCAGGAACCTTGTTCTCAAGTTCCGCTTCCCCGACATCAAGGGAAAGGGTGATCAGGCCGTCCTTGAATTCGATTGTTTTCACATGGGGTATTTTTTTTGCCTGGAGGGGCTGTTCAGAGGGCAATGAAACGATGAATTCCTCTATTTCTGCGCCTCTCACCCCGATCTTGTACCCTTTGCCAAGCACGCCGGCAAGCGGTTTCCGGAGTCGGATGAATGCATCATGGGCACGAAGATACCGGTCTGACTCGATATCGAAAAATACGCTGCCTTCGCTGATTTCCCATCCTGTGATCCTGGCTCCCCTGCCTGCCGGAACTCCTTTTTGCAGGATGGTGGTTTTTGCTTCTTCGATGAACTTTTCAATATCTGCCCTTGCCTGTGCAGCCGGGGCGCTTGTCTTATAGCTGCCTTTAAGATGAAAATAAGGTTCCATGGTTTCATTCCCTGATTTGATCAAAATCGTAAAATCAATTTATTTTGTTATTCACCGACCTCACTTATGATTTATTTCTTATTTATAGTTTGATTAACAGGCGGACTATACAATCAGGCTACATGATACAATTTCGGAAAAGTTTAAGAATCTTGCAAACATGGGAGCAGACAGTCCCATAAACTACTATGGGAACAGGTGATGGAGTTCGCCTTTAACCGCTTGATAGCTAATAACTCCTACTACAAATCTAAACTTTGAAAGGAGAAAAAATGAGAGCGGACATAATCCTGGCAGTAGGAATACTTGTTTTCATATCAAGCCTGATCTCCCTGAGGGCCGGACTCTCGGTAGCGATAATTGAAATCATCCTGGGTGCTGTTGCAGGGAACCTGGGGGTACAGCCCGATGACTGGATGCTGTATCTGGCAGGTTTCGGGGGAATCCTCCTGACATTCCTGGCAGGGACTGAAATTGACACAAAGATGATGATAGAAAGATTCAAAGAGAGCTTCCTTATCGGCCTGTTTTCTTTCCTTGTCCCGTTTACCGGGATTTCCCTGTATGCCTATTATATCGCAGGATGGGGCCTGTCCGCTTCCCTGATCGCAGGAACTGCACTTTCAACAACATCCCTTGCAGTTGTATATTCAGTTCTTGTGGAAACAGGTCTGTCTAAAACAGAGATCGGGAAATTACTGATGGCATCAACTTTTATAACCGACATGGGAACTGCACTTGCATTGAGCTTATTATTCATCAAACCCTCGCTTTACACAGTGGTTTTCATTGCAGTATCTATCATTACGATAATCCTGGCGACTAAATTTTCCCATCTTGTTTTTCATAATGCAAGGCTTAAGAACAAAGTTATCGAACCTGAAATAAAATATATTTTCCTGCTTTTATTTATTTTTATGTACTTTGCTAATCTGGGGGATGGGCAGGCTGTGTTACCTGCATTCGTATTGGGACTCCTTATGTCAAAACACTTTATCGAGACATCTGAAACAAAAGAGGTACGGAACAGGCTCAGGACGGTCGCTTACGCAGTTATCACGCCGATATTCTTTATCGTAGGCGGTTTAAAGGTCTCGCTGCCGCTGATCTTATCTGCATTCGGGCTTTTTGCCATTCTTTTTGCTCTCAAAATGCTGACCAAGTTCATCGGCGTTTACTTCCTTGCGAAAAAGTATATTCCTAACGGGAGCATGTACACCACGCTTTTAATGAGCACGGGTTTAACTTTTGGTACGATTGCAAGTGTTTTTGGTTTTAATTCAGGCATTATAGACCAGGTGCAGTATTCCATTCTGGTCGGAGCGGTGATAGCAAGCGCGGTGATACCGACATTCATAGCGCAGAAATGGTTCATGCCTGTTCACTCCGAGGATATTGTGGATTTGAAAAACGACAACGGGAAATGAACTCCATGCTAGATTGCTACACAAAAAAATATTCTGCAAATGTGCCTTTCCGCGGATTGCCGTTACTATGGTGTCAATTTTTGCCTGTATCATTACGTTATAATATCCCCAATACAGTAGTCAATCGAATTCGGAACATTTATTATGATATTTACCCTGACATTACTCGCTGCGCTTGCAGTTGCCCTTTTTATGGGAATAAATATAGGAGGCAATAATGCGGCTGCAGCAATGGGTGCGGCTTACGGGGCAAAAGTCCGCACAAAATATCAGGCCGTGGTGTTGATCGGAGTTTTCGCGGTTCTCGGGGCGGCATTGAGCGGGGGAGAAGTTATAAAAACCCTGGGAAGCGGAATTCTCCCTTCTGGTACGATTTTGATTGAAGGGGCAATTATTGCTGTTGGGGCATCAGCAGCCACCATTTTTCTTGCAAACCTATTACGCATACCGATATCAACAAGCCAGGTTGCTGTTGGGTCGGTAGTCGGCATCGGATTTTTCTACGGGGCATCTAAATTGAATACCGTGCTCCTTGGCAAGATCGTAATCTGGTGGGTAGTCACTCCCGTAGTTGCATGGCTACTTGCATACCTTATGGGGAAATATCTTTACACTAACATTCTAGTATGGCTTGCAGACCACCACGACTCGGAAGCCTCGATACGAAAATCCCTGAATGTACTTCTGACTATTTCGGGATGTTATGTGGCATTTTCTGCCGGGGCCAACCATGCAGGTATCATAGTAGGACCATTTGTAGGAGCGGGTGAAATCCCTTCATACAGTGGTGCAGTTTTTGCAGGCTTGGCGATTGGTTTTGGCGCTCTTCTCATGGGCGGAAGGATTCTGGATACAGTGGGAAAGGATATCTGCGAGCTCTGTGTGATCCGGGCAGTGTTCGTGGAATTCACATCAGCTATAATTGTCCATGCAGCCTCAATCTACGGGATTCCCGTATCACTCGGCGAGATTGTGGCTTCAGGGATTATTGGTATCGGATGCGCAAACAGCGGGATGCATATTGTAAAAAGCAATACCGTAAAGAAAATATTGATCGCCTGGGTGATATCCCCGCTCCTTGCGGGGGTAATGGCATTTGCTTTGATTAGATTACTCTAAGTGTTTCGGGATATCCACAACAAACACTGCGCCGCCTTCCGGATTATCTTCAACCCATATCCTTCCTTTATGGAGTTCCACAACTTTCCTTGCAATCGCAAGTCCGAGTCCGGTTCCCTTAACACCTTTCTTTTCTTTCCGCCTGAACCTCTCAAAAATCATATCCTTATCTTCATCTTTTATACCTTCACCTGAATCTATCACACGTACCCTGTAGAATACACCGCCATCTTCCCCTTCCAGTGTAATCCTGCCTTCAGGTGCATATTTTATTGCATTTGATATCAAATTGACAAAAACCTCTTCGATTATTTTATTTGCACGTATTTGCATGCTTTGACAGATATTGTTTTCAATAGTCGCCCTTTTTTTCGCCGCCTCCTGGTCAAAGTTTTCAACGACCTCTCTTATCAAATCACTCAAATCCATATCCTCAAATTCAATACTTTCCAAACTTTCTATTTTTGAAAACTTGGTGGCGCTGTCGATCAATTCCATTGACTTTTCAAGACTTCTTTCAATGATCTCCACACATTTCGCTTTATCCGGGGATGCCTCTGTTTCTTTGATAAGCTCAATAAAACCCTTAGCTGTCGCAAGGGGATTTAACAGGTCATGATGCATGATATCAGTGAAAAGATCCTTGATATGGTTAGATTCTTCAAGCTCATGCGCATATCTTTTGATTGCCTCTTCCGCTCTTTTCCGTTCTGTTATGTCCCTGATGATCCCAACCATCGCCAAAGGT
>CABMIA010000176.1 GCA_902386085.1 uncultured archaeon | reverse complement strand
CAACCCCGGTGACAGTATGACAGAAACTGCAAGTTACGCCTTCAACCGATATAGATTTAGTCAGGTTGAGATCGTTTGTAATTCTTGTTGTCGGGGAGTGGCAGGTCATGCAGTATCCCCTGAATTTCGGGTCGGATTGAAGCGCGCGTAAATATGCAGCCTCGAAGATTGGGTCATTTACTGCCAGTGCATGCATCGAACGCGACCATTCATCATACCGCTCCTGATGGCAGTTGGCACAGGAATAGCTTAACTGAAATTCAGCTCCAGCATGCACCGCAGGAATCATCCACATTATCATCAGACCAATAATAATTCCGAATATTACTTTTACACTCATACAATTCCTCCCATCTTAGATTATTCTCCAACATTATTATTCGTGTCGGTCATCTGCCTATGCCATACTGGCATCATTCAAAGCAAATAATAAGATACCATATCCCGGTCACCACAGGGCTTGTGATCCTTTCTCCTTAGCCTTTTCTCTTATGATCGGCTTTAAAGTCCCGCCAAAGGTATAATCGCTCACGACCGTTTCGGCTGCTACCCAGTCCCTGGTTACTTTTGACGCCTGTTCTCTTGTTTTCTCACCGATCTTCAATTTCTTTTTCAGTGCTGCCACTTTTCTAAGATGTTCTATGTCTTTCAAATCTTTTTTTATCAGAAGACCTGAACCTACAGCCGAATCCAGCAGTTTTTTTCCAAGCTCTGTCCTGACAATCGTGGTGTTCCAGCCATCTTCGCTTCCCACTGACCCCACAGAGATATCAGCGTATTCTGCCGCATAATCATGGCAGGGAAGGCAGCCGAGCATGCCGTATCTGTGCAATTCTTTCAGGCTAAAGGTGTGTATCGATATTTTATCTTCAATCGTTACCTCATGGATTATCATCTTGCCTTTTACATCCACTTTCACTATATTGTCCGGTTTTATCTTCTGATTGTCTTTCAGGAATTCGTTGAAAAGCCCGCGGTAATTGAATGCTTCCATGCAGAATATGCCTATCCTTAGCTTATGTATCTCATTGAACTCTTTGAAATCGGGAGAGCTATCAATAAGATGCTCTGCTATGGTTACGCAGGGCATGCCCACTATTGCAAGCTTTTTATATCCAGCTTTAATTGCATCCCGCCAGCAGGTGAGGACAGATGCCTCTGAAAGCTTGGTGCCTGCGAAATCGAGGATTTCCTGCGAAGTTGCGGCAAGTTTTGGTTTCCCGATCCATCCCCTTTCTTTATCCACAAGCAGGGCTGAATCAATAACCTCGTACTTCATCGCCTGAAGGAGCAAAGATGTAACAGTGCCTCCGATCTGTGCTTTTTTCAGGACAGCTTCATCCGTGCTCTTTGTAGAACAAATTTCAAGATAAGGACCCAGGAACTCATCTATAGTTTGCCCTCCCTTAACAGGGGGTCTGGGATTTGTTGTTGAGTTGCCGGGATTTATAACGGGACAGACCTGCAAATCTTTATCAAATACGATACTTTCTTCATCGAAGACAAGTTCCCCGTCTTTAAACCCTACCCCTGGGCTTGGGTTCACGCATACGCATGCACCGCAATAAACGCAGCACTCTCTTGCAACAGGTTTTACAAGCCTGCTGTCAGCATGTTTTTCTATATCCAGGTACATTTCAGGCCTCCTTCTGGGTTACCTCGATTATCCCTACAGGACACTGGTTTTCACATATCCGGCAGCCAAAGCACATATCCTCTGCGACCACCTCTGTAATAGTTCCCATCCACTGCGGGATTCTATCCTCATACTCGGGTCCTTTGAAATCAGTGGGTTTTAGCCTGAACACCCGGCGGGGACACATATCCTCGCATATCCCGCATGCAAAGCATTGGGACTGGTTAACGTATACGTTATATCTGGGCATATAAATCCTCCAGAAATGACCTTAAGATGTCCTCTCCGGAAAAAGGATGTTTCATCCCAGCCTGCCAAGTGTTGCAGCATATTCATCTAATATCTGACTGATTGTATTCTGGGCTGCTTTCATTCCTGCAACATCGCCGTTCTTTGCGGCATTCGTAAGAGCGGTGAATGCGCTTTCTAATTGCGAATATTTCGCACTGTCCCATTCCTTCAGACTGCCACCGAGTCTGTCATGAGCAGTATCGGCTTCCTGTGCTTTGGTGAGGGCAGTTGAATTGTCGCCTTTTTGAGCTGCATTTACGGCATCGTCCATTGCAGTTTTCACATCCTTAATAGTATCAGAATTCGTTAAAGGAATTAAATATGTGCTCATAAAAAAGTCGGAGCCTTTTGCTTCCCAGAGCGGTCCGATTGAATATGGAACAAGCACAGCCACAAGTGTCAGAGCAGTAAGTCCGGTTGCTATCATGTACTTGCTCTTGCTGGCATCGGTATCCGTTGCGAGCTTATATACAAGCGTTATTATTCCAAGTATAAAAGCCGGTATAAAAACGCCGGTGTTCCAATCGGCCTGCACCCTAGGAACGATAAATATACCTAAAAGTCCAACCGGAAGCAGAATTAGAACATCTCTTCCTATTATCCATGCTTCCCAGAGTATATCAGCACCGAGCCTGAGAGTCATCCTGTTCAAATATCGCAGCACCATGGGTCTTGCGATATGCAGGCTGAGCGCGATAAAGAGCATTATTATTACACTCGGGAAAAGCGTAACGATCACGAACCATTCTGAATAATCCATCCAACCCTTCATCATAAGGGCGTTTCCGCTCAGAGCCGGGCCCGCTTCCTCTTGCGCCGCAGCAATCCCGATTAAGAGGGTCGTCATCAGTACCAGTATTGCTAAACTATAGAAAGACTTAGACTTTCGTATTTTCATAAGATTTCCTCGTCGGCTTAAAGCCATTATCAATCTTAAGAATGCATTATATTTATAATTGTTCAATAAATAAAATTACTGCACTTCAGGAACAAAAATAATGTATCCGGAGTAAAAGTTTTTGTGTGACAGGAAGAGAAGTTTAATTAACGATAAAAAGCAATTGGATGGGTGCATAAACTATAGAAATGACCATTGAGCAAATAAAAGACGTAAGAACTGTAGAGTTTTTTAAAGTCCTTTCCCATGAAATCAGAGTGAAAATAATATCTCTTCTCCATGAGAACATTGAGATGTCTTACACAGAGATTCTGCATACACTTAATCTTGAGGAAGGGAACCTGAACTTTCATCTGAGGAAGATGAAAGGTTTTGTTGAGCTTACGGAGAAAAAGAATTACAGGCTTTCAGAGTACGGGAAAATTGCCTACAGAATGCTCCAGGGGGTGGACGCAAGACTATGGAAAGACGCAAAGGAAATAATAAAAGCTGATGACGTCTGGACGTTTTCTGTTCAGATTTTAATGAGAAGGACTGTGGCTGCGCTGGTAGATTTTACATTATTCGTGTTCATCGGGGTAGTCCTTTTTCTTGTATTGAACCATGGGATAAAATTCGACGTATATGCCTTCCTTGTCGTCATATATCTTCAGTTGACACTTCAATTTGCATACGCCTCCTTTGTTATCATGGAAGCATACAATGGCCAGACGATCGGAAAATACTTGATGAGGATCAGGATTGTAAAAACAAACGGGGACAAGATCACCATTCTGGATAGTGCCGTAAGGAATATCGGGAAAGTATTCTTGCTTCCACTGGATTTTTTAATTGGTGTGTTATTTTTCAGGAAAAAGGGTTATATCAAATTCTTTGATTATTATAC
Organism: uncultured archaeon; assembly: GCA_902386085.1. GTDB lineage: Archaea > Halobacteriota > Methanosarcinia > Methanosarcinales > Methanoperedenaceae > Methanoperedens. The sequence goes on along the minus strand of CABMIA010000176.1, from coordinate 7,846 downwards.
AAAAACAACAGTTGAAAGAGTAATTTAAAAAATCTTGCCGTCCAGCCTGGAAATAGCATTAAGAAAGGCTAAAAAACAAATAAACGATTGAAACCCTCATGCAATGGCGCATGGATGTTCATTCGGGGTTCATGACAATCAAATCTGGACGAACTGCGCCGCTTTATCCAGCTCTTCCTCGATCCTCAGCAGTTGATTGTACTTCGCATTGCGTTCACTCCTTGCCGGCGCCCCTGTCTTGATAAGCTCTGCGCCGAGAGCTACGGAAATGTCCGCGATCGTAGTATCCTCGGTTTCAGCAGACCTGTGGCTCACCAATACTTTGTACCTGTTCTTCTGCGCAAGCCTTGCAGCGTCAAAAGCCTCGGAGAGCGTGCCTATCTGGTTGACCTTCAGGAGAAGTGCATTCGCAGCGTTCATTTTTATGCCCTGCTCAAGCCTCTTTACATTCGTCACAAAAAGGTCATCTCCCACGATTATCGTGTCCTGGAGCTTTTCAGTCAGGGCAGCAAAATCAGAAAAGGCATCTTCATGGAAAGGATCTTCGATAGAGAGGATCGGGTAGGCTTTCACGAGGTCGGCATAAAAATCAATAAGATCATCCCCACAGAATGTCTTTCCATCGATGGTGTAGATGCCGTCTTTATAGAACTCTGAAGCCGCAGCATCCAGGCCGATGGTGATTTTTTTCCCGTACCCCATTTCCTCGATCGCATTTACGATAGAGTCAAGCGCATCTCTCGTATCGGAAAGCGGCGGGGCGTAGCCCCCTTCATAACCAACGTTGACCGCTGAGGCGCCGTATTTTTTCACAAGTATGGCCCCGAGTGTGTGGTACGTCTCTGCACCCATGCGCAGCGCTTCCGAGAACGTCTTTGCACCTTTCGGCTGGATCATGAATTCCTGGATCGCAAGCTCGTTCCGTGCATGTTTTCCCCCGTTTATTATATTCATTGAAGGGCAGGGGAGCGTGAATGAGTTAGTGCCTCCCAGATAGCGGTAAAGGGAAATCCCAAGGGAATCCGCTGCGGCATGCGCAGCTGCAAGAGAGACTCCGAGGATGGCATTTGCTCCGAGCCTTGATTTGTTGAGGGTGCCGTCAAGCTCAAGCATTATCCTGTCGATATCGCGCTGGTCCCGGGCATCATTGCCCACGAGTGCCTCTCTTATTTCTGTATTGACGTTATTTACCGCTTTTGCAACCCCTTTTCCAAGATACCGCTTGTCCTTATCCCTGAGTTCAAGCGCTTCATTTGTCCCTGTGGAAGCGCCTGAGGGGACACTTGCGCGCCCGAATCCGTTTTCTGTGAGGACATCGACTTCGACCGTGGGGTTGCCCCTTGAATCAAGAATTTCTCTGGCATGGATGTGCTCGATAATGAACAAAGTATCACCTTCTGGACTGAATTGGCATGCTTGTACTTATAATTGGCTTTCTGATTTCATTAATATTATTGTTTTGAAAAAAAGTATATATATTATGATACTCATAATGAGATATAACGGGCGAGTCGGTCATTATGATTTTTCGACACCCTCCACACGCTCGTTTAGTAAGAGGTGAAATAATGAAACAACTGTTAGAAGAGACAATCGATGGACACATAAGAAGAAATATAGTGCATGTCCAATCCGTACTTCCGGGAAATGATGTGATTGCTTTGAAGCAAAAATCAAGAGAATCCAACATTAAGGATGCAGTTTCAAAGGCAGTCTACCATTATTTAAAATGCCGGAAAGCAGACGATGATGATGATGGTTTTTAGAAATGGGATTTTGTTATTGCGGCGGGAAGCCACCTGCAACGGTGGGGCCTGCCCACCTTAGAGCATCATAAAACATTTTAAATCATAAAAATATTATATTAGTGGCCAGTTAGCAGTTTCTTTTTTTGGCCACCATTTTTACTTCAATTTACAATACAAATAGTGTAAACAACAGATAGCCGATAGTCACCATTACAACCGAATGCTTTAATCCTGATAGCACGCTGCCTTCGCCCATAACTCCTGCTATTAAGCCCGATGAAAATCCCTGTATGAGGGCGCCGTGGAAAAACATGCGGTTATATTCTCCAAGCGCAGCCCTGGTAAGGCTCAGGGGAACTCCCCGCGTTCCTGCGGAAGTTACTTTTTCACCTGCCTTTACCATTTCCTGCAGGAAAGTTGATGATATAACATAAATTATACCGATAAAGACCAGGAACGATATATATATAATTACAATATAAATGAACATACTTACTCTGCGTTCGTTCTTCAATTCCTGCTCGGCAGCAGCGTCGCGGGCTGCAACGGTCAGCACTTCTCCGACATCTCCGCTTGATTCATTAGCTTTCGTCAACAGGGTGACCGAACGCGCCACGATGTGCGTTCTCACACGGTTGGCGAACCGTTTTAATGATTCATTGATAGTAAGTCCCCACTCGATATCGTTCCAGATTTTCTTGATCTCCTTACCAAGACCGATATCGCTTCGTGTCATCAGCCTGATCGAGTCGCGAAGCGTCATGCCGGTCTCATTGGTGCTGGCAAGCTTTTTTAAGAAATCCGGTATCTGGGATTGTATTCTATCCTCTTTCAGTTTTTTATATTCATGGAATATCATCAGCGGAATTATTATTATAAATACTGCAAAAACTATTTTAGTATCTATATACGCAACAAAATAATAATTTTTCAATCCCTGGATAATGGAAATAGTGAGATAAATAAGAGCCACAGGCATGGTTATTATCAGGGTATATTCCGGTTTTTCCTTAAGCGGCTTCAAGGGGTCGTGCAGCATCTGTTTTATTTTAATGGTGTCCCTTGATTTCACGAATTTCAAAAATGTGGGTTTTTCATCGGTTTCGGGGATGCATATTTCGCCCACAAGATTCTCAGTCGGAAGAAGCGGGGCTTCACCCGTGGAGCCAGGTGTTATAATGCTGACCATGACAACAAACATCATGGAACCGATCGGTATCATCGCATAAATTATCGCATATATCATAACCTTGCTTCCGTGGCCCATTACTGACATCATCACACCAAGAATAATAATGAACAGCGGTCCGGCCACAAAGGCTGTGACGTACGATTCGGCGATCAGACCCAGTGTTTCAAGGAATCCTTTCTGTTCGACCTTCGCCCTGTTCAGGTATTGTTCGGATTTATCCCTGAAGTAGGTCGAGATATTTCCGCCGCTGTCTATGACCGTCAACAGATTATACATAAGATCCCTGAATTTTTCAGACGGTGTGTTTTCGCAGATATTATGAAGTGCGGTTCTCAAATCATTCCCGAAATAGTCCATATCCCGCAGGATGACATCGATCTCGCGCGCAGTTTCTTCGTACGTCTCGGTGCATTTGCTGATGGTGCGCAGTATGTCAATAACATTCATACCGCCCCGGCTCAAGGCATACATGAAGGTCACAGCATAGGGCAGGTTTTTATCTATCGACCCTTTTCTTTCTCCAGCCTTGAAACTAGGATATACCATAAAAAGCATGTATGTAATACCGCCCAACAATAAAGTCAGGAATATCACAATGAAGATCGCGACCGAAATATTCCTGTATTGAAGCAGCCAGGCGCTCGATGGAGAGAATGTGAGATGGGTAAGGCGATCTGGAAGCTTTACTACCCTTGTTACTATATAAGCCATTATCAGCCCTATGAATGCTCCCACAAGACCTGCGAGCGCGGAGTAAAACATGGCGTTTGATATATACATTTCATAAGACATGGGGATACGCGCCTGTCTCATGGCCTGCCGCAGATCGCGATACTTATCCTTACTATGTTTCATCCTTTCGCCGAGCAGGACAAAAGGCAGAGCCTTTAATTTCTGGAAAAATAATTCAGTGGATATCGCCATGGTCTACCCGGAAATGTTCAATTTTTTGATGACCTTTTCAGGAGTCGCCTGGTAATCGTGTATTATTGTGGAAATGGCATTGAAATCTGAAATCTTATTATTGACCATGAATTCGAGGATCTTTTGCCTGTATGCCAGTTCATTTCTTAGATCCTGGAGGCTCCAACCCCTTCGGATCATGATCTCATTGAGGTTCTTTGATTCGCCTACCCTGAGGAACTTGTCTGTCAGTGGGTCCCAGACAAAAATATCGTTCGTCCTGATGTTCCTCGTCGTCGGGTCTATGTCGGTGATCTCAACAAGTTTCATGTTGCGGCGTGCTCTTTTTCCCTTCACGTAAGTCTGTGACTGGATACTTATGATATTGAGTGCCTGTATCATGGTCCTCGGTACGCTGATAGGCGGGTTTTCAAGACGGTGTATAGCGCTTGATACAGAATCTGCGTGCATGGTGGAGAATGTTGTATGGCCTGTGCTCATTGCCTGGAAGAGCGTGAGTGCTTCTTTGCCCCTGACCTCGCCCACAAGCAGGTATTCAGGCCGCTGACGCAGGGCTGCCCTTAAAAGCTCATACATATCTATACTTCCCCTCCCATCTGCGGTGAAAGAATCCCTGGTCACGCCTGGAATCCAGTTGGGGTGCGGTAATTTCAGTTCGCGTGTATCTTCAAGGGTGACCACCTTTGCCTGGGAAGGGATGAACAGCGAAACGGCATTGAGAGAAGAGGTCTTACCAGAAGCCGTGCCTCCCGCAAAGATCAAACTTTTATTGTTTTCAATGCACAGCCACAGATAAGCCATTTCCTCAGGCGAGAATGTGTTCCAGTTAAGAAGATCGACCGGGGTTATCGGGATCTCGGAGAACTTTCGGATAGTAAATGTGCATCCGTGAGATGTAACCTCTGTTCCAAGGGTCATCTGGATACGCGAACCGTCCGGCATAGTGGCGTCCACCATAGGCTCTGCTATCGAGATATGTTTACCACAGCGCTGCGCGAGCCTGATAACATAGGAGTTCAATTCATTTTCATTATAGTATATATTAGTTGGTATATTTGTGTATTTCTTGTGATATAAATAGATGGGGATATCATGGCCGTTGGCTGAAATATCCTCGATCCTGTTATCATGCATAAGGGGATCGATTTTTCCGAAATTTATAAAATCTCTCCGTGTATAATATAATACTTTTTCAAGGGTTGTAGGGCTTATTTCAATCGCATAATCTTTAACCAGTTCTTTCACTTTATTTGTAAGGATCTTATCTTTATCGCCTTCCTCCTTGATATTTTCAACAAGGAGAACATCCTTGAGGCGTTCCTTGATTTCCCTGAGGAATAAATCTTCAAAATCCGAAAGTACCGGCTCGGCTACATAATAGAGATAGGCATTAGTATCGGGATTAAAAAGTATTACTACAAATGCATAAGGCTCATTTACCCAGTAACGCTCAAGCTCTTTAAATGATTCATAACCCTCGAAAGTTGCAAGAGGGCCGTATAACTCAGGATCGTATTTTTCTATTGATAAAGCGGTTTCTTTTGTGAAAAACGTTTTTATTTTATCAAGCAATGTCTGGGGAGTTTTCTCCTCCAGAACTTTAGATTGCATGTCTTTAAGCTTATTGATGCGAGTTTCGACATCGGTCATTAATTTTTCTTCAAGAAGCTCAAAGACCGCCTGTTTTTCAGGGGACATCTTTTCTTTAATTATCGCCTTGGTATCGTCTTTCTCAAGGCGGGCCATGAGACCCTCCGCACCCTCAACCCGGACCAATTCTTTTGATGTTTCTTCTTCTGCTTTCTTGGGCTTACTCTTTTTTCCATGTTTTACGGCTTTATTTCCGGAAGGTTGTTCAGTTATGGCCTCTGTTGTATTCTCAGCACCTGATTGCTCCTCATTCTCAGGCGCTTTCTTTTCCTCCGAAGGGAGCTCTGCCCTCTTTTCTCCGGTTTCTGCCTCAGCTCCGGCAGCCTTTAATTCATCAGTCTCTTTCGTTTCCTGTGACGGCTTTTCTGCCATCCCTTCGGCTTGTGCATGCGACCGGGCTGCCTCCGGATTCTCAGGCTCTTTCTCCTCTTCTGGCGGGCGTCCCGAACCCTCTTCCCCGGATTTGGTTTTCTCCGAAAGCGTTTCTGATGTTTTGATCTTTAAAGGTTCTTCTTCGGATTTTTCCAGAGTTACATTTTCTTCTTTAGCCAGTTTTCTTTCATTTCTTTCATTTTTTTCCTTTTTGCTGTTTCTATTTCTTTTAATTGATTTTGAAATTTTTTTGGCAGCCTTTAATTCATTTGAAATATCTTCCAGATTTTCCTGCTTTGTTTTAATTTCTTTTACTACCTTTTCAAGATCGCTGTAATAAGGAGATCCTACATCCAAAGACGAAAGATTTTTTTCATAAATGCGCATTTCATCAGCCTGTTTTATAAAGTTGACCAGAGTCTTCTTAAAGTCCTCGGCATCAAGAGAAGCGTCTTCCCTGGCGATATTGCTTACAAAGTTCTGGATTTCCTTATCGCCAGGAGATTCAAATTCAGCAAGAAACCCGCGCATTTTTTCGCGTATTTTATCCATATTACCAGATTATATTTTGATTTTTTTGAACTCTTCTATGTCATTGGATAACCGCAGCAGTTCTTCACCTGTGACTGCGACCCGGTCTCTTAAATCATTAAGTTCATTCCTCAGTTGCCTTATCCTTATGTTCATCAAATATATCATGAAGAAAGAGACCATCAATATCATAACTAAGACGGTAGTTATCACGTCAAACATCTATTTACCTCCAAAAACTGACCTGGCAAGGCGATCAACGAAACTCTCCTTATTTTCCTTTGATACACTTTCTTTGAACTTCTCACCAGCGATTAACGCAGCAAGCCTCCTGAATGCAATAGCTGCAGGGGAATTCGGAATTCGTATCACAACAGGAACCTTGAATGCCGCAGAACGTCTTACATTCGCATCCTCGGGTATCATTTCAAGTACCTTAACTCCAAGGAGTTCGGCAACTTTGTTGCGGTTAATTTCAGTTCTTTCAAGCTCAGCCCTGTTCAAAATGACACCTTCAACCGAGCGTCCCAGCATTTCAGTTAATGCCTTTGTTTTTAATGCATCGGCCATCGAAGCAAGCTCGGGATTTACAACGAGAATAACATGATCAGCTACTGCCAGCGGGATGACGCCATCTTTGCTTATGCCTGCAGGGGCGTCGATTAGCACGAAATCCATCCCCTCAACTATAGAGGTCATGACCTCCCTTAATCTGTCAGGATCGCAATTCTGGAACCCTTTTAATGATAAACCGCTTGGGATCACTTTAAGGCCGGCAGGACCGTCATAAATAGCTTCATTAATTTTAGCGCTGCCCCCCAATACTTCATGAAGCGTGATCTTGCTTTTCTCAAGCCCGAGTAGAAGGCCGAGATTCGCCATACCCAAGTCAGCGTCGAGCACAACGGTCTTCTTTCCGAGTGCTGCGAGCGCAGTCCCAAGGTTCAGCGTTGTTGTTGTCTTGCCAGTTCCACCTTTTCCCGAAGCGATGGTGTATACATGTGCAGTCATGTTTTATTCCTTCGACCTATTATTAATATTAAAATATGCTTTCCTAATATATATACTCATTATACTCATTATCTATTTATAGCTTTTTTTGATATAAATGTGCATAATGACAATGGTATCAATAAATTCCTGTCTAAAAACCGGGAAGCTGTATCTCAATATCCCCGCAGAAATGTCGTCCAGTGCATCCCTGTATAGACAATCTATCTACATATGTTTATAATTGTATCCCTCGCCTCTTCGATTATTTTCTGGTCATCCTTTATCCATCACGTTTTCTTTAATGACGCAAGTTGACTTTCACAAAAATTGATTATCCTGGGGTCTTTTATTTCCTTTCCTATCGCCAGCGCCTTTTCATAATACTCGATAGCTTTTTCGACATTGCCAAGATTGCGGTAGGCTACGCCGAAGGCTT